>JAURKF010000113.1 GCA_030831885.1 Flavobacteriales bacterium | reverse complement strand
CAATCTGGAATTCAATAAATACAGCAATACCGAAGAAGTAATTGGTTGGGTTGACTACTTGCGTCTGAATGCAACACGATCGCTTTCTATGAGTGGATCTCAAATGCGCTTTCGGGACACGCTGAGCACGGGCCCAGGCAATGTAGGACTATTCCAAATTAACAATGCGTCAACCATAGCTCAAGTTTGGGATATCTCAGATCATATCAATCCAAGAAGTATAGAATTTTCCCCCGACGAAAACATAGTGGAATTTAAGACTTCCACTGATGAGTTGAAAGAGTTTATAGCCTTTGCAAATAGCGGCTTTCTGGTACCTACAGCAAAAGGAATAGTAGGCAACCAAAATCTACATGCTCTGTCCGACATTGATTATGTTATTGTCGCAGCACCTGCTCACCGCAGTGCGGCTGAAACTTTAGCCGAAATACATACTGGACTCGGAACATCCACGGTTGTAGTGTCACAACAAGAAATTTTCAATGAATTCTCTTGCGGCAATCCCGATGTTACTGCCATTCGCATGCTCATGAAAATGCTATATGACAGAGCTCAGGGCGACCCGCAACGCATGCCTCAAAATTTATTGCTTTTTGGTGATGGCGATTTCAGCAATAACAAAGGTCTAAGTGCTTTCAATGGCTCGAACGTTATTCTATATGAAACGAGTGAATCCCTAAGCCCCGCATGGTCAGCTGTAAGCGACGATTATTTCGTTTTTCTCAGTGATGATGACGACGAAAGCAGCTCTAACCTGCTCGATGTTGGAGTAGGTCGAATACCTGCTACCGACGCTGCGGAAGGAATTTCGTACGTGGAAAAAGTCAAAACGTATATTTCCCAAAATACAACCACAACAGGCGCCGCGGGTTGCCTCGGAGAGGCTGCCCAATCAGCGTATGGCTCTTGGCGCAATCTCTTGACTTTTGTCTCGGACGATCAGGATGGAAATGGCGGACCGACTGAGCAAATTCACCTTGAAGACGCCGACTCACTTTCGAACCTTGTGAAGATTCGACATCCCGAATATGACGTAGTCAAAATTTATATGGACGCTTACCGACAGGAATCGACACCCGGCGGTGAGCGCTATCCGGACGGAGAGGAGGCAATCAGAAATCGTGTTCAAAACGGCTCACTGATTGTGACTTACCTCGGACACGGAGGTGAACGAGGTTGGGCTCATGAGCGAATTCTCGATCTTAATACCATCGGTTCATGGACAAACAAATACAAGTTGCCTGTATTTCTGACTGCAACCTGCGAACTTGCTCGATTTGATGATCCTGGGTTTAATACTGCCGGAGAAATTTTGGTAATGAATCCAAATGGTGGCGCAATTGCAATGCTAACAACTACCCGCGTCGTTTTTGCAGGATCCAACATGGAAATGGACCTTGCTTTTTTTGATGTAGCCTTAGAAAATAACAACATCAGTAACCTAACCCTGGGCATGATAAATATGCTTACCAAAAATGGTGTTAACCCGAGCAATAGCAGCAAACCAAATTTCAGCTTACTCGGTGATCCAGCATTACGCATGAGTTATCCGAAGTATGAAGTAGTAACGACTGCAATAAATGATATTCCCATCGAATCTTTCAACGAGAATTTAAAGGCCTTGCAAGAGGTAAAGTTTTCGGGCTATATCGCCGATGCCTCTGGTAATAAACTTTCAGATTATAACGGATTTATCTACCCTACTGTTTTTGATAAGGTCACCCGAGTATTCACTCAAAACAATGACTTCAATGGCTCTAATGGTGTTGTGCAGCAATACGATGTGTTCAATAAGAACATTTTCAAGGGCAAAGCCAGTGTTCGAAATGGCGATTTTCAATTTGAATTCGTAGTGCCTTTCGACATCAACTACGTCATTGATACTGCAAGAGTAAGCTACTACACTGTTGCCGGAAATCTCGATGGTCATGGCTATTCCAATAAATTTCGCATCGGCGGTTCACTTAGCGGTGCTGAGTTGAATCGTGTAGGGCCGGAGATTAACTTGTATCTCAATGATACCATGTTTGTATCAGGGGGAATTGCTGATACTCGTCCGATTCTTCTTGCACGTCTGAAAGATGAAAATGGGATCAATACGGTCGGCAATGGTATTGGCCATGATCTAACAGCGGTTATTGACAATGACACTCAACAACCTATCATCCTCAATGAATATTACGAGACTGATCTTGACACCTATAAAAGCGGAGAGGTCCGTTTCCAACTCCCTGAACTTTCAGAGGGAAGCCACACCTTATCCTTGAAGGCTTGGGATGTGCACAACAACTCCTCTACAAGCTCCATTGACTTTGTGGTTGCGGATAACAGCGCCATTGCACTTGATCATGTCTTGAATTATCCCAATCCGTTCACTACACACACCGATTTCTTTTTTGAACATAATCAGGTATGTACGTCATTAGATGTTCGTATTCAAATTTTCACTGTAAGCGGCAAACTAGTTAAAACGATTCGAGAGGAAGTTTTGCAAGATGGTTACCGTTCGCGCCCCATTCCTTGGAACGGAACCGATGACTTTGGAGACCGCATCGGCAAAGGCGTATATGTTTATCGTCTCGAGGTTAGAAACGAAGAAGGACAATTGGCAGAACACTACGAGAAACTCGTCATATTGAAATAAATAACCTGAAATCCATGCCTATATTTGCAACCAACTTGAGAGAACAAAAAATGTATAAGTTTTTGGTTGGCACAATTGCTTTCGTGCTCATTACGAACGCCGTTAAAGCCCAGTTAAATAATACCGGCGATGAAGCACGCAGCACGTGGCAATTAAATACAATTACTACCGCTGTTCCATTTCTACAGATAACCCCTGATTCGCGCTCCGGAGCCTTAGGAGATGCTGGAGTCGCGCTAAGCCCTGATGCAAATTCTACTTTTTGGAATGCGGCGAAATTGGCTTTCGTTGAGGAAGATGTTGAGCTTTCTCTTTCCTACTCGCCTTGGTTGCGTGCGTTGGTGAATGATATGAGCTTGGCTTATCTAAGTGGATTTAAACGTCTCTCTAAAAACCAAACTGTTGGCGCCTCTCTTCGCTACTTTACACTGGGAAATATCACTTTTACGGATGAAGTTGGAACGCAAATTCGGGACTTTAAACCCAATGAGTTTTCACTCGATATGTCGTATGGTCAAAAATTCGGCGATAAATTGAGCGGTGGCATTGGTATCCGTTACATTTATTCTAATCTCACAGGGGGTCAAAACGTGCTGGGTGCCGATAGCAAACCGGGAATGGGTGTTGCGGCTGATATCAGTATGTTCTATACAAACGATCGACTGAACATAAGCGGACGAGATGCACGACTGAACATAGGAAGCAACGTCAGCAACATCGGCAACAAAATGCGCTATACTAACAGCGACAAGCGCGATTTTATACCGACCAATTTGAAATTAGGAACAGCCTTTACAGTGGACCTGGACAAGTACAACCAGGTAACTGCGCTTGTTGATTTCAACAAACTACTTGTTCCAACTCCCCCGCGTTACAACCTGGAAGGCGATAGTATTATTGCAGGGATGAACCCCGATGTAGGAGTTGCTACGGGAATGGTTCAATCATTTTACGATGCTCCCGGTGATGTGAGTAACGAAGGAACTATAATTCCGGGTACTGTATTCAAAGAAGAACTGAGAGAGCTTAACATAGGGGGTGGCTTCGAATACTGGTATGACCAGCAGTTTGCATTTCGTACAGGTTATTTCTATGAAAATTACACCAAAGGAAATCGACAATTCATTACACTTGGTGCTGGTCTGAAGTATCAGGTACTCACCATTGATATGTCTTACCTGATAAGCACCACTCAGCAAAATCCATTGGCCAATACATTGCGCTTTTCGATGCGATTCGCTCTGGGTGGCGCTACCAACAACGACGAAGAACCGTCGGAATAATACCTTCTATCAATGAATATCCGCGTAGGCTTTGGGTTTGACGTACATCAATTAACCGAAGGACGTGATCTTTGGCTTGGTGGGGTTAGAATAGAACACTCCAAAGGAGCTTTGGGCCATAGTGATGCTGACGTTCTATTACACGCTATTTGTGATGCATTGCTAGGTGCAGCAAATATGAGAGATATCGGATTTCATTTTCCTGATACAGGTAGTGAATTCAAAAACATTGATTCAAAAATCTTGTTGTCTCGAACCGCAGATTTGCTTCGGAAAGAAGGATGGCATATTGGCAATATTGACTGTACGCTAGTCTTGGAACGGCCCAAAATAATGCCTCATGTGGATGCCATGAAAAATGCAATTGCTACCCATGCAAGCATTGCTCTTGATGCCATTTCAATTAAAGCAACAACGAACGAAAAAATGGGCTTCATCGGCCGTGAAGAGGGGGTTGTTGCGCACGCTGTAGCACTCATTCATCGCTAATTTTTAATCGAACAATGGAAATACGCACGTTTACATGCTCATTCGAGCGCTTGAACTCACGCGATGAAATTAAGCCCGAATTACAGCCCCTAATCGATGCATGCATGGAAGCCATGAAACACGCGTATGCCCCTTACTCCGGATTCAGTGTTGGAGCAGCATTGCTGCTCGAGAACGGCGCCATTGTGAAAGGTAATATCAGGAAAACGCTGCCTACCCTAGTGGTTTATGCGCCGAGCGCGTAGCATTTTTTGCTGCAGGCGCGAATTACCCCAACGTGAAAATAGTGGCTGCAGCGATAGTCGCATCTTCAGCACAATTT
>JAURKF010000112.1 GCA_030831885.1 Flavobacteriales bacterium | reverse complement strand
GCCGGTGTTGACCCTATTGCGGTTGAGGATATTCAGAAGATTGTTTATCAGTTAAAGAAACGAAACATCGGCGTTCTGATAACGGATCATAACGTGCAGGAAACACTATCTATCACCGACAGAGCATACCTGCTTTATGACGGACAAATTTTGAAGGCCGGAACAGCGGAAGAACTTGCTGCCGATGAACAGGTACGTAAAGTGTACCTTGGCCAGAATTTTGAACTCAGAAAAGTAAGAGTGGGTTAAAAGTCCGTCCTTTATTAGTCTCATAAATTTTAAAATTGCGCAATTTTTGTTTCGATGGAATATAGATTTTTCGTAATATCGAATTTGACTTAACCTTTTAACCAACCATAATGAAAAGATTTTTACTTGTGTTTTGCATTGCAATGTTCACTTCAATTGCCGATGCCCAAATCCGCTTGACGCAAGTGGATCCTGCAAATTCCCTGATAACAATTCAAAACTTTGGAAGCTCAGCGGTCAATATTCAACAGTATCGCTTGTGTGCTCTTTTCGAGTACGAATCGCTTTCAGGCTTGAATATTTCAGTATTTAGCGGCGGCTTCAATTTATCTCCCGGCTCTTCAGTTGTTTTTCAATGGGCAGCCTCTTCAGGGTTTAATGCAACCGCCAGCGATCTTGGCTTATATCTGCCTACGGGATCCTACAGTGATCCTGCCGTTATGATTGATTTCATGCAATATGGCGCCTCTGGACAGGGTCGTGAAAATGTTGCTCAACAGGCAGGTCTGTGGGAAGCAGGCACATTCTTGACAGGAACGGGACCTTGGTCCTATTCGGGTGACGGAACGCAAAACACCATTGCCTACTGGCTGTCTTCATCTGTACCTGGTTGCACGAACAATGCTGCCTGCAATTACAACCCGGACGCAACCGAGGAGGATAACTCATGCATATTCCCCGGAGAGTCTTGTGATGATGGTAATGTGGAAACGGTGAATGATGCGCTTAATCCCGATTGTATATGTGTTGGTGAAATCTTGGGATGTACCGATGTCAACGCATGTAACTTTAATCCGAATGCACAGTTGGATAACGGTATATGCTATTTCCCGGGTGACATTTGTGACGATGGCGACATGAATACCATCAATGATACATATTCAACCGATTGCATTTGCCAAGGCGAAGTCACAGCCGAAATCTATGGATGTATGAATATGGAAGCCTGTAATTACAATGCTGCAGCCACAATTGATGACGGCTCATGTATTATTCCCGGAAGCTCTTGTGATGATGGTAATGATATGACCGTGTTTGATATGTATACTGCCGAATGCATTTGTGTCGGTCAACTTTTGGGATGCTCTGTGCCGGATGCATGCAACTATTCCGGGGCAACAGTAGATGATGGCTCATGTGTTTTCCCCGGGGATATGTGCGACGATGGCGATAGTATGACCGAGAATGACATGTATACCGCAGATTGTGCTTGCGAAGGAACACCTTCCATGGTTTTCGGTTGCACGTTGAGCATTGCCTGCAATTACAACCCCGAAGCAAGCACAGATGATGGCTCATGTTTATTCCCCGGCGATACATGCGACGATGGTGATGCAACCACAACTGATGACGTTTACAACACGTTGTGTGAATGCGTGGGAACGCCAACAAGTGTTGATGAAGCACTTCAGGTATTTCATTACTTCCCGAATCCGGCATCTAATTTTGTTCGCATAGAGTCGGCAGACGGCCGTATGATGGAAAGCATCGAATTACGCGACATGCAAGGACGAATAGTGCTGAACCAGCGGGTTTCCGCATCTGCGACCGGCTTGAGTTTAGAAAATCTGGCGTCAGGCCGATATGTGGTTGTTGTGCGCACAACGGACGCAACTTATTCATTACCCTTGGATATTCTGCATCCGTAATTTGAGCATGACAAATGACAAGTGAACAATTGGGTTCATTGGTCATTTATCGCGCTTCATTGGAAATAAAAAAGCCTCCCCGTTGGGAGGCATTTTTTACTTAACCAAATCCATTAATTAACCAAATAAACAAATCACACCCTTAAAACGCATGGTGTGATGAATAGGTTACATTTTTTTCGAAGAAAAGTTTGAAGCCCTTGAAAAACCGGTAATTCAGGGATATTTTTTTTGTAACTTGAATCGTGAACGAAATTAGCAGCATGGAAAACCCGAAAAAAATCCCTACGGCGGTCTATGCCGAAATGACACCCAACCCCGCCGCTATGAAGTTTGTTGCAGATCGCGCGCTTATCGTGGGCGGTTTGCAAGTTGAGTATAGAAGTAAGACCGAAGCAAAAGGCTCATCGGCTTTGGCAGAGGAGCTCTTTAATTTTCCATTTGTTACGAGTGTTTTCATAAGCAGCAATTATGTTACTGTGCTCAAGGATGATTCGCTTGGCTGGGAAATGATTGTGCAACAATTGCGCGAGTACATCCGTGAATGGCTGATGGAGAATGAAGTAGCTGTGAGCGCCGTACCCGCTGATCTTGTGAATCGCACGCGCGAAGCAGTTGCCGGTAACGATACGGAATCATCCAACAAGCAAGCAATAGACTACAGTGGATTCGAGGCTACTGAGTATGATGATGAGATCCGTTTTTTATTGCATGAGTATGTGCGTCCGGCAGTTGAAAGTGATGGTGGCGCCATTGATTTCATGGCATACCGCGATAAAAAAGTGTATGTACAATTGAAGGGTTCCTGCAGCGGATGCCCTTCATCGACCGCAACGCTCAAGGGCGGTATTGAGAACCTTCTAAAGGCGAAGATGCCTAATATCGTTGAGGAAGTGGTAGCTGAAGCTGTATGAGTGCCAATCGTCGTCTCGTACTGATTCATGGTTTCACGGAAAGACCATCGATGTGGAACTCGCTGACAGATGGCCTAAACGATGCCTCTCTAGCCATTTCAACGCCATCCATTCCCGGACATGGCAACCATCCAGAAATTCCGAGTGTTCACACCACGGAAGCTTATTGTGAGGCAATCGTGCGGCAAATTCCAATGGATAATCTGCCATGGATAGTTGTTGGGCATTCGATGGGAGGTTATCTCGCTTCGAGTATTGTTACGATGTTTCCACATCGAATAAAAGCGCTCGGATTATTTCATTCCAAAGCCGCCGCCGATGATGAGGTGAAGAAGGAAGATCGGAGAAGGGCTATTCTTGCGGCATCACAAAACAAAGATATCTATCTGGCGACGATGCTGCGCAATACGCTGGCCGAGGAAAATGTGGCACGCCTGGGAAGTGAAACGAATGCAATGATTGAAGCTGCCAAACAAGATATTAGCGTTGAATGCATAGAGGCTGCTCATCAGGTAATGATTGAACGACCTGATAATGTTGAGTTTTTGACGAAGGCTTCTTTTGACATCCACTATTTTTTAGGGATGGAAGACAAATCGATACCATACCAAGTCGCGCAGCAAGAGTTGATCAAGATACCTCGAGCATCCGTTGTGAGTTTGGAAAAGGTGGGACACATGGGACAATTGGAATGTCCTTCTGAAGCTCGCTCCTGGCTGAAGCACGTTTGTGCTTATTAAGGTTTTTTTATTGAAGCAAACTCTTTGTAGTTGAGTACCACCTGAAGCGCTTTTTTGAAATCAGGATCCGACTCGAGCGACACACGAATCATAGCAGTATCATCGAACAAACTGCGGGCAAATTGTCCTTTAATGCGCGATTTCAACTGAGGTGAAATTTTCTTGATTACCTGACGGTTAATTTTCACATCTTCTTTTTCAGCCATAGCTAACAAACCGTTTAACATGGCATCTGAAACAACGAAACGGGAAATGAAATCATCGGCTGATTTGTAGCGAAGCAGTTCGCTGCGATGCCCATCCATATAGGTAAAACAGTATTCTCTGATAATTCCGCTGTATGCAATTTCAGATAACAGTCCCGAGAAATAAATGCTGTCAAGCGGTACAAAAACATCGGGTGTAATGCCACCACCACCATAAACAACGCGACCTCCGGGAGTCTTGAAAAGGAGTGAGTCGGGCAGTTGAATGCTATCGGCACTTGTCAGTTCTCCTTTTACAAGTCGAGCGTGAAAATCATCTTCGTAGTTGATAGAATCGCCATAGGGTTTTTGGATACAACGACCGGTAGGCGTGTAATAACGAGCTACTGTGAGGCGTAATGCGCTATTATCGGCCAGTTCCATTTCGTGTTGAACTAAGCCCTTGCCGAATGATCGTCGCCCAACTGTTACAGATCGGTCCCAATCCTGCAGCGCGCCCGCAACAATTTCGCTCGCAGATGCAGAATTTTGGTCGATCATTACCACCACATTCAGATTGCGATACTTCCCTTTTTTACCCGAGCGAATTTCATCTTCACCCGAGTGCAATCCGCGTGTGCAAACAATTGTTTTTCCTTCAGTTAAAAATTCTTCTACAATCTCAGCAGCTTGATTTAAAAGTCCGCCACCATTTCCTCTTAAATCGAGAATGAGTGATGAGCAACCCTTTTCTTCGAGTTGTTCTGTTGCCTGTAAAAACTCATCATATGTCTTCTCTGCAAATCGGTCGATGCGCATATAACCCACGGTATCATTTACCATGAATGAAGCATTTACACTTTCAATTGGGATGCTTCCTCGCTCAATGGTAAATTCTTTGGGCTCTCTCTGCCCCGGCCTTATAACGGAGATTGATACTTTGCTTCCTTGCTTACCCTTCAATAATTTTTGAGCCTTGTCGCTATCGAGGTCTTTACCGGATATGGCAACCCCATCGACAGAAACGATACGGTCGCCCGATTTCAAGCCAGCGGCTTCTGAAGGGCCTCCTGCGATCGGCTTAACAACCATAAGTGAATCGCGCATTATCAAAAACTCGATTCCAACTCCGCTAAATTCACCCCTCATGCGCTCTGTCTCCAATGCAACTTCCTCGGCCGTCATATAATAACTGTGCGGATCCAGGTTTTTAAGCACGCTGGCAATGGCGTCGTCGATGAGTTGTTGCTTATCAATAGAATCTACATAGTTATCTTCAATGAAGTCGATGAGGCTTACAAGCTTATTGGCGTTCTGCTCAATGGAGGGCTTAACTTGTAATAGATTTTTATCGCCGAGATTAGTTCCAATAAACATCCCTGTAATCAATGTGAGCGCAAACAAAAGAGGTTGGACCGGTGATGGTTTTCGGTCCGGGTTGTTTGGACGATTGGACAAACTTTCCGAATAATCAGTGCTCATAGATTGCGACAAATCTAATCATGCAGCTGACATAGCATGCGTGTTTCATCAAAATCCTTAAGAGTATTTATGATGTTGCCATCATACGTCGGGTATTTGAACAATTTCGAGTTCGGCGCTTTTTAAAAAATCGAGACCCGTAGTGTCTTTGTATTCATGGATATAAACCATTCGGCGAATGCCTGCTTGCAAAATCAGTTTACAACACTCTTTGCAGGGAGAGAGGGTAATGTATAGAGTGGAGCCTTTTGCGTCGTTTGCGGAACGTGCAATTTTTAGAATGGCATTCGCCTCTGCATGCAGCACGTACCAATGGGTTTCGCCATGGTCGTCCTCACAAGGATTCGCGAAGCCGCTCGGGGTGCCGTTATAACCGTCGCTGATTATCATGTTGTCGCGAACGAGTAGCGCCCCAACTTTTTTGCGCGTGCAGTGTGAAAGTGCGGCCCACTCAACAGCCATTTTCAGATATGCCCGGTCGTATCGTTCTTGTTTACTGAGGTTAGTTTGCACGTATTAAAAGGATTTGATTTGCAAAGGAACAGTATAATCCTTCATACGCCTACCTTTGACCTATGAAGATTTATACCCGAAAAGGCGACGATGGCACCACCGGTTTGTTGGGAGGTGTGCGCGTGGCAAAGCATCACGCGAGAATTGAAGCCTATGGCAATGTGGACGAACTCAATTCCTATATAGGCCTGCTGCGCGATCTATTGGTTACAAGTCAACATGAAACGTTGCTGCTTTCCATTCAAGACCGGTTATTTACTATCGGAAGTCACCTGGCAGTAGATCCTGCGCATAAGGGTAAAATGAAACTTCCCGAGTTAAGCGAAGAGGATGTGCGATCGCTTGAACAAGCAATGGATGCGCTCGACGAGGTATTGCCTCCCATGACGAATTTCGTTTTACCCGGAGGGCATGCCACAGTGTCGCATTGCCACGTGGCTAGGTGCATTTGTCGCAGGGCTGAGCGAAGTATTGTCTTTTTGCACGAACAAGAACAGGTAGACTCGCTTATTCTCGAGTACATCAATCGGCTGAGCGACTACCTTTTTACCCTATCACGCGTTGTGGCCCTTGAAATGAAGGCAAAAGAAACACCGTGGATACCTCGTGTATAGGGGATTACACCCGGAATCTCAGGAAAGTTCAAAAAGTGTTGCACAATTCGCCGAAACAATTATTTTCGCGCAACGTTAACACCTTTACGAATTTATAACCGAAAGCACTATGTATTGGACACTCGAATTGGCCTCCTATCTTGAAGATGCGCCCTGGCCGGCTACGAAGGATGAATTGATTGATTTCGCCATGCGCACGGGAGCTCCGCTGGAAGTAGTAGAAAATCTGCAGCAGATAGAAGATGATGAAGAAGTATTCGATACGATTGAAGACATCTGGCCGGATTATCCAACGAAAGAGGATTTCTTCTTTAATGAAGATGAATATTAACCGAAAGGGCCGCTTCAGCGGCCTTTTCTTCACCTGATTTAAAACTTCAACAAAGAATCTGAAAAAATGGTCACCGTATTCGGTCTACAATTATCTTAGTCCAAACTTTTAACCTTATCATGAATAAACTTCTACTTTTTTTAGGTCTTGCGCTTTGTTCTTTAGGCTCCTTCGCACAAATCCGATTTTCGGAGGTGGACCCGGCCAATCATCTGATTAAAATTAAAAATTTCGGCGCTTCGCCGGTCAATATTCAGCAGTATAACCTGTGTGCTTTGTTTGAATATTCCTCTTTATCAGGTTTATCCGTAAGTGTTATAGAAGGAAGTCTCAATCTCGGAGGTGGCGCCACAGTTACCATTGAGTGGCTAGCATCCTCAGGGTTCAATGTATCGGCCAGCGACCTGGGGTTATACTTACCAAACGGCAGTTTTTCCAACCCGGCATTCATGGTCGATTTCATGCAATACGGAGCTGCGGGCCAAGGACGCGAAGGTGTAGCTAATACCGCGGGCATATGGCAGTCGGGTACTTTCCTTGAAGGAAGTGGTCCTTGGGTGTACACAGGGAATGGTTTGGAAAATAACATAACCTTTTGGTCAGCGCTAGGTGGAGCAGGTTGCACATCACCTGATGCATGCAATTATGATATTACCTCTACCGTGAATGATGGCTCATGTCTTTTTGTTGGTTTTCAATGCGACGATGGTGATCCGCTTACATTCGATATCGTCAATGCGGATTGTGTTTGTGTTGGATTTCCTCTGGGCTGCACTGACCCTGTGGCTTGTAATTTTGATCCAAACGCTCTTGAAGAAGATTTCTCATGTGTGTACGCAAACGATCCATGTGATGATGGGAATGAATTAACCATCAATGATACCTACAATGGAGATTGCGTTTGCGTTGGCAATGATGTGAGCAATGTGGAGGGTTGCACGGAACCAACGGCATGCAATTACAACCCTGAAGCAACTGTGGAAGATAACTCCTGCGTTTTTCCCGGAGAAACGTGCGATGATGGTAATCCAACTTCTATCAACGATGTATTGAATGCGGATTGTATTTGTCAAGGCTCTATTGGCGGTTGTACAATCGAAACAGCTTGTAATTATGATCCTGCTGCAGGCTTCGATGATGGATCTTGCCTGCAACCCGGCGACGCCTGCGACGACCAAGACCCATCAACTTTCAATGATGCATTCGGTTTTGATTGTGTTTGTGTCGGTGAAGGACCATCGGTTGAAGGTTGCACTGAAATGTCGGCTTGCAATTACAACGCAGAAGCTAATGTCGAGGACGGCTCGTGTGTTTTTCCGGGCGAACCTTGCGATGATGGCAATCCGAATAGCATTGAGGATGCGCTGTCAGCCGATTGCGTTTGCCAAGGATTAAATCCCGGTTGCACATTGGAGGTTGCCTGCAATTACGACCCAGCTGCAGGCTATGATGACGGATCTTGCTTGCAACCCGGCGATGTATGCGATGATCAGGATCCATCTACATTAAATGATGCATATGGCGAAGATTGCGTTTGTGCCGGTGAGTCATTGAGTTTGGAAGGCTGTATGGACATGGCCGCCTGCAATTACAATGCGAATGCAACAATTGAAGATGGTTCATGCATATTCCCCGGTGAATCATGTGATGATGGAAATGACGAAACCCTCAGTGACTTGCTTGGAAATGACTGTGTTTGTGCCGGAGTAATTTTCGGCTGCACCGATCAAGGTGCGTGTAACTTTAATCCGGACGCTGTATTCGATAGCGGGGTATGTTTTTTCCCTGGTGATATCTGCGACGATAGCGATGCTACAACAAGCGACGACACCTATACTGCTGATTGCGGTTGCGTGGGAGTTATCAATGAAATACTTGGCTGTACTATTCCTGGAGCATGTAATTATAACGCGGAAGCAAACACCGATGATGGCAGCTGTATAACGCCCGGTGACATGTGTGATGATGGCAATGATCAAACTGTCGATGACATATGGACAGGTGAATGCGTTTGTGTTGGGATTCTGACAGGATGCACCGAACCGGAAGCATGCAATTACAATGCTGATGCGGCAATCGAAGACTTTTCATGTGCTTTCCCAAATGATCCATGCGATGATGGCGATTTCACCACCATCAACGATACGTTCAACGCCGACTGCGCTTGCATAGGTGAAGATACCGAGCTTATTGCCGGTTGCACAGACTCAGGTGCTTGCAACTTCAACCCTGCGGCTACTATTGAAGATGGCTCATGCCTTACTATCGGAGCTTCCTGCGATGATAATAATCCGCTAACAATAGATGATATTATCCAGTTCGACTGTGTATGTGCCGGTCTCGATCAATCAAATTTCGGCTGCACGAATCCTGACGGTTGCAATTTCAGCCCGCTTGCTACAATTGAGGATGGTAGCTGCATTTTCCCCGGCGAACCATGCGATGATAATAATCCTGATTCATTTGGAGATAGCTACGGCTCTAACTGTGTTTGCGCAGGCTCATTGCTGGGTTGTACAGATGTTGCTGCGTGTAACTATGATGCCGCCGCCGCAATTGATAATGGTAGCTGTGTTTATCCGGGCAACGGATGCGACGATGGTGATGCGCTTACCGAGAATGATCAGTACACTGCTGACTGCACTTGTGCAGGGACAGATATTCCGGAAGTGCCCGGTTGCACAAGTGAAGAGTCATGCAATTATAACGCTGATGCTAATGTTGATGATGGTTCGTGCCTCGTTATCGGAACCTCTTGTGATGACAATGACTTGACCACCGACAACGATATGGTTACCTCAGATTGTGCATGTATAGGTGAGGATAATGGCTTCGTTGCAGGCTGCATGGATTCAAATGCATGCAATTACGACGCTGCAGCTACCATCGATGATGGCTCTTGCTATTCCATTGGTGATGCTTGCGACGATGGAAACATATTTACGATAAATGATGTGGTTGCAGCCGATTGTATGTGCATTGGTGAAGCTGTTGAAATTATTGAGGGTTGCACTGCTGTTGAAGCGTGCAACTATAACCCTGATGCGAATTTCGAAGATGGTTCTTGCGAATTGCCCGGAAGCCCATGTGATGATGGTGATGAAACAACACTCTTCGATGTCTTAGGTTTCGATTGTATCTGTGCGGGTATGCCGGCAGGTTGCATGGAACCTGCGGCTTGCAATTTTGAGCCAACGGCTATGTTTGATGATCAGAGTTGCGTTTTCCCTGGCGACCCATGCGACGATGGTGATGCAACAACTGCCGACGATACCATTCAACCGAATTGCGGATGTGAGGGAACTATCATTGAAGTTCCCGGTTGCACCAGTCCTCTTGCCTGTAACTTCAACCCTGAAGCCAATGTGGAAGATGGATCTTGCTATTTCGTTGGTCAAGGTTGTGATGATGGCAATGCCAACACATCAGGCGATGTTTACAATACCGACTGTGAATGTGAAGGTGTTGTTTCCATAGAGGAAATCAGCGCATTCTATAGTGTATATCCGAATCCGACTAACGGAGTAGTCACCATTGCACAGCTTGAAGGCACGGCCATTCAGCTTGTGGAGGTGGTTGACATTACCGGTAAGCGTGTAGCAACCTTCAACCCGAATGCATCCATAACAACTATTGATCTCAGTGCATATGCGCAAGGACTTTACACACTCAACATTCGTTCGAATAATGAGGTGAAAAGTGTGAGAGTTCAGAAGAACTAGAAGTTGGTGTAATAGTCTAATAGTGAAATAGTGAAGTGGTGAAATGGTACGCATCGACATACCATTTCACCACTTCACTTTTTCACTGCTTCACTAGTGTTTAAAATGCCTCACCCCCGTCATATACATCGACATTCCATTTGCGTTGCAGTAATCAACGGAAAGTTGATCTTTAATTGAGCCACCCGGCTGAACAACGGCAGTGATGCCGGCTTCTTTAGCAATTTCAACGCAATCGGGGAAAGGGAAGAATGCGTCGCTTGCCATGACCGCATTATTCAAGTCGATTTGGAATGAGCGAGCTTTTTCAATTGCCTGTCGCAATGCATCGACGCGTGAAGTTTGACCCGTTCCGCTCGCGCAAAGCACACCGTTTTTAGCCAACACAATCGTGTTGCTCTTGGTGTGTTTAACAATTTTATTTGCGAACACCAAATCGCTCAGTTGTGAGTTGGTAGCCGCTGAATTTGTCGCCAATTTGAAATCGGATACCGCTTCTGTGTGAGCGTCTTTATCCTGATACAAGAAGCCATTTAGCGCTGTTCGCACTTGTTGAGTTGGCATCTTCACCGTATTGCGCTTCAACAAAATTCGATTCGCTTTTTGCTTGAGCAATTCAACAGCGGCCGCATCGAATTGAGGTGCAATGATTACCTCGCAAAACAACGAGTGAATCAACTCAGCAGTAGCTAAGTCAATAGGACCATTTGCTATGAGCACACCGCCAAAAGCTGAAACAGGATCACATGCCAGAGCTGCTACATAGGCTTCCTTCATGAAAGAGCGTGTTGCAATGCCGCATGCGTTGTTGTGCTTCAAAATGGCAAACGTGGGTGCTTCGTTTATGAATTCATCAATCAAATTCACTGCAGCATCCACATCGAGCAGATTGTTGTACGAAAGTTCTTTGCCGTTGAGCTTTTCAAACAGCGCGTCCATATCGCCATAGAACACCCCGCGCTGATGAGGATTTTCGCCGTAGCGAAGCACCTGATAATTGTTCTCGCTAATCTTCAATGAACCGGGATCTTCGCCCAAGAAATACGCATATATTTTTCCGTCGTAGTGCGACGAAACGTTGAATGCTTCGCGCGCCAATTCTCGTCGTTGTTCGATAGTGCTATTACCGTCTTGATCAGTAAGAATCGTGAGAAGATGGGCGTAGTAACGTTGCGCAGGTACAATCACCACATCGTTGTAATTCTTGGCAGCGCCGCGAATCAGCGAAATACCTCCGATGTCAATCTTTTCGATGATGTCTTCGTGTGATGCTCCGCTGGCAACTGTTTTTTCGAAGGGATATAAATCGACAATGACGCAATCGATATTGGGAATTTCAAATTCTGCAATTTGTGCCTGATCTCCTGCATCTGCGCGACGATTCAATATTCCGCCGAAAACCTTGGGATGCAAGGTTTTTACACGGCCCCCTAATATGCTCGGATACCTGGTGAGCTCTTCCACGGGTACCACGCTTCCACCCAGTTTTTCGATAAACTCTTGCGTGCCTCCTGTGCTGTACATAGTTATATTGAGTTCCATCATGCGACGCACGATTGGTTCCAAACCGGTTTTATCAAATACGGAAATAAGGGCTGAGGTAATTTTTTTTGGCATGTTTAGGAGGAATTTTGCGCCGCGAATGTAGCACTACAATTCTACCTTGTAAGACAGTAGAAAGACATAATCCATTTCCTGCGGTGACTCCGTCAAATCGCGCTGTATGAGATAACCGACTGAAACTGCTTGTTTCTTGGTGATTTTGCGGGAGACTTGGGCAGTCCAGCGCCAATTGGTCAACGCCAAATTTTGGTAGGCAGAAATTGAGTTGAACAACTCAAATGATGAAGAAAGGTCGGTTTTTTTCAAGCCTCCATACTTCATGCTTGCCCTGTTTCGCCATATGGTAGTGAAGTCGGCATCGGAATCGCCCAACCCGCCCGTTACGGAATATTGAGCTCTGGAAAATAATTGAATCGTCCAGTCATTCCATTTTTCTTTGAACGAGATGCCATATTGTATTCGCTGACGGCCGTCGATTTGCACGCCGTCGTTGCCAACCCCTCCGCGATAAGCAGCTTGCAGACTGATATTTTTTGAGGCTTTGTATTCAGCGCCAATATCCACAAACAGGCGAGACCATCGTGAGATGTTCTCATCGAAACGCACCTCCGGACTGACGGAAATCTCAATTCGATTGTTTAGCTCATGACTTAACCCCACGTCCATCCAAAGACCGGCATCGTTGGATTGTGACCACACCCTTACGCAGCTCAGGAGAACGGATAGTAGAAGACTAATTCGCATCGTAGAGGGTCATGTCGGGGGCGACAACGGTTTGTTCACCGTCGGTAATTTCCAATTCCTGTAGCACAGTCATGTGGTCTTCATCCCAGGGAACTGCGACTGAATTCGTATCGGCTGAAAATGCGTAGATTTTGTATTTTCCGGGACGCAGGTAGAGAAACTCATATTCGCCGTTGTAATTTGTTTGAACGCGATCGTCAGGCGAAATATGATCGCCATAAATAATGTAAACGTCCTCGTCGGCCGCAGGAAACGTTCCTATTGCAGTGGCCGGATTGTTTAATATGACTCGAATTTCGCGCGAAATCGTTCCCTTGATAGAGGAGTTTCCGCCATCACCCGCTTCTTTTTTGCAAGAAACGAAAGTCAAAAGTGCCGCTAGGAAAAAGATGGGAGTTGTGTTTTTCATCGCTCTCAATTGTTGAATCCGGAAGAAAACGTTTCATCTATATGTCCGTCTTGCTGGTCTTCGTAGAAGTAAATCTTTACCATAACCGTGTCACGCAGAAAATCGATTTTTCCAATTTCAACGCGATTGATTTTAATACCTGTGCGCTCTTCCAAATCGGCAATTAATTCTGCTCTGCGTCCTTTTTGAATGAGGGTAATTTTTTCATACACCACCAACTTTTGTGATTCGTGACGAAGTAGCCACACATGCTCTAGGCCATAGGTCAATGCAAGAATGGCCACGTTTGCGAAGATGAGCTCAACAACGGATATCTTTTTATTGATGAGCGCATTCATCACCGACATGCCAATTACGATGAAGAGATACGTCATTTCTTTGATAGGAATGGCATCGGTGCGATAGCGAATGATGCCGAATACAGCAAAAAGCCCAAGTGCAAAACCCATTTCAAGCTTCACGCTTTCTAGCAAGAAACACATGGTGAAAATGGAAATGCTGAATAGGAAATACGTGAACAGGAAATCTTTTCGCTTAGCGATTGGATAGTAAATCAGTCTAACCAATACGAACACAAACAAAAGGTGCATTGCCATGCGTATTACCAAACCCAGCAAATCTTCGCCATTAAAAAGCTTCAACCCTCCGAGCGGTTTAAACTTTTCGGCTTCTTCAACTACAGAGGGAAGGGCTTCTTGCACGTTTATGATCAGATCACTCCAATTAAGCAACATAGGACAATTTTATTTTTTCTATTTTCAATAACTTCTGTTTGAAGTTGTTCGATTTCATTTGAGGATAGAGCAGGGCCACGCCCAGGCAGTACTTACTCATTGATTCAGGCCGCACCAAATGGTGTTTAAGAAATTGTAGTACTTCCGATGCCGAGCTGTTTTCATCGCGCTTCACCTCAATGATTACTAACTCAGGCAAGGATGCAGTGGAAAATTCTGTTTGGAATGTGATATCGCTATCGATGGTGAGTCGCTCGCCTGCGATGGTATCAACCAGTGTGATTCGGTTGAAGCCATTCCATAATTTGGGCTCATAGTCCAAATGTTGCGCGACACGTTTATCGATGAACTCACTTTCTCCCGCATTCAAGGAGGGTTCCAGTTCCGTGAGTTTGATGCGGCTTTTGATGGTGCGCCCCTTATTGGTCTTTTCCTTATACTCTAAAAAGGAAAGGTGACTTTCCACATACTCACGTTTGCGCACCTTGAAGCGGTTTCTTTTACCGCTGTGGTGTTGTAGGTAGCACATGAAATCGGCAGTATCAAAATACACTGTCTTATATCTGTTTAGCCGAACGCCCTCTACCTCCAGCACTTTATAACGTGACGACAATCCGTTCAGCAGCGTATCAAGCTCCCTCCTGCTCACCATAAACTTAGTGTCGGTGCGGTTCATCAAGCGCACAGTGTCCATTTCCGAAATCGAAATAGGCTCAAAGCGTTGAGGAAGACTTTCAAGTTCTGTCATAGAGAGATTTCCGCCTTGCAATGTTACTGCAAGATTAATAGAAATGTGGTGCAAAATCTTGGCCTCGGCTGCGCTCGGCCAACGATGCGCTCTGTCTACGATGCGCTCGGTCAACGTTGCGCTTGGCCAACGTT
>JAURKF010000111.1 GCA_030831885.1 Flavobacteriales bacterium | reverse complement strand
CTGTTGTAATCTCACTCGATCCGATGCCGCCAAGAGCGGGTAGCTGATGCCAGATAACAAGACTATAATCCTGCAAATTGCCGTTGAATTCTTTGGCCAGTTTCACATCGACTCGATAGCTTTGATTCACACTGATTGCATTGCGCAACGCTTGTATGTCGGGGTGTGGAGCATAAGCGAGAATGAGAATTTTCTGCCGGTTATCGAGTACGTCGATGAAGACCTCTTTGCTATTGTTTGCGTAGGTTACTTCATTCTCAAGTCTTGAAATTGAAATAGTATATCGCTGCAACCCGACTTCACTTGCATCGAGAGTAAGTGGAATTTTTTGGAAGAAACGATCGTCGGTGAAAGAAATATTTTGAGTATGAAGTTTATTGCCTTTGCGCGACACACTGAGTGTGACCGATTCTCCGGCTGCCTTTCTGCCTTCTACTGTTATCTCAATGGGAAATCGGTTGCCCAAATAGGCAATGCGATTCACGGCAACATTGGAAATAAGAGCATCCTTGTGAATGGTCGTGTCACCGAGCGCGATGGTATATACCGGAACATTCAGCTTCTTGTAACTATAAACGGGACTGCTTCCTTTGTTATAAAGACCATCGCTACCCATAATAACCGCACCCAAGTTTCTTCCACTGAAGCGAGTATAGATATCTTCCAAAAACACCGAGTAGTCGGTCATCTGTTCACGATAATTCAAGGAGTCAATTCCTTCGTGAACCGATTGACCGAAAGTAAACGTTCGCACATCGTAATCTTCACCAAACGCAGCAGCAAGGTCATTCAGTTGTTGGCGATATTCATTTTTGTAATATGCAGAATCATTTCCAACTATGAGCGATTCGCTATTGTCCTGTGCAATTACGATGATTGGTTTTTCAACCGATCGTTGAATTATTTTGATGAGTGGCTTGAGCAAAAAAAGTGCGAGCAGCGTTACACAAGCGAAGCGAATAAATCCTAGAAGGGTAGCAAGCGCAGTTCCGTATGTGCGATTGAAGCGATCTCTGAAATACAGTGCACCGGCATATACGACTCCTGCTAAAAGGCAGAAGATCAACAACCATCCGGGTGCTTGTGTAACGATCGACATAGTTTATTCAAGTGAGGATTACATCAACATACCACCGCAAACATGCAATGTTTGACCGGTTATATATGCGCTCATATCGGAAGCCAGAAAGAGCGTTGCGTTTGCTACATCATCGGGTGTTCCTCCACGCTTTAATGGAATAGCATTGCGCCATTCCTGCACAGTCTTCTCATCGAGTGCTCCGGTCATTTCGGTTTCAATAAAACCAGGTGCAATGGCATTGCAACGAATGTTGCGAGATCCTAATTCGGCAGCTACACTTTTTGTGAAGCCGATGATGCCTGCTTTCGATGCAGCATAATTAGCCTGTCCTGCATTGCCTTTTACACCAACAACTGAACTCATATTGATGATACTTCCGGATTTTGCTTTCAGCATCGGTTTGATTACAGCCTTGGTCAAGTTGAAAACTGACTTCAGGTTTACACGCATCACTTCATCCCATTGTTCTTCGCTCATACGCATTAGTAAAGTGTCGCGCGTGATTCCTGCATTGTTTACCAAGATGTCAACTGTGCCAAAATCATTCACTACCTGGTCAATTAGAGCTTGAGCTGCATTGAAATCTGCTGCATCGCTTTTGTAGCCTTTAGCAACTCCTCCGCGCGCAGAAAGTTCTGCCTCAAGAGCTCGTGCTTTTTCGTCGCTGCTGGCATATGTAAAAACGACTTTTGCTCCTTGCTCAATAAATTTTTCGGCAATGCCTTTTCCAATGCCTCGCGAAGCGCCCGTGATGATGGCAACCTTTCCTTCCAGAATTTTCATGATTGTCGATGAATTTGTGAAGTGCCAAAAATAACACATGCAACGGCTGTATGCTTAGCGCTGCGAATGATTAAATAATGCTAATATGAAGGGCTAGAGATCGGCAGCTTCAGCAATCAATTCCGCTACATCCTTTACCTGAATGTCATTCTCCTTTTCGAAGTGCTTCACACCGTCGGTCATCATGGTGTTGCAAAACGGACAGCCCGCAGCAACAATGGAAGCGCGCGTTTCGATTGCATCTTCTGTTCGCTCAATATTTACTTCTTTGTTGCCGGGTTCTGCTTCTTTGAACATTTGAGCGCCTCCTGCGCCACAGCAAAGTCCATTTGCTTTGCTGCGTTTCATCTCGACCAACTCTGCATCGAGTTTTTCAATGAGTGCGCGCGGTGCTTCATATTCGCCATTACCCCGACCCAAGTAGCATGGGTCATGGAACGTGATGCGTTTCCCTTTAAATGAACCACCACCTTGCAATTGAATTCGACCTTCAGAGATAAGTGTGTTGAGCAGTTGCGTATGATGTATTACTTCGAAGTTGCCACCCAACGCGGGGTATTCATTCTTGAGTGTGTTGAAACAATGCGGACAACCCGTTACAATTTTCTTTACTTCATAACCATTTAAAACCTGAATGTTTTGCATGGCCATCATTTGAAATAGAAATTCATTTCCTGCTCGCTTGGCAGGATCTCCTGTGCAAGACTCTTCCTGTCCAAGAATGGCAAATGACACTTTGCAATGCTGCAGAATGCGTGCAATAGCCTTGGTGATTTTTTTTGCACGGTCGTCAAAACTTCCTGCGCAACCAACCCAAAATAATACCTCGGGCGCTTCGCCCGCCGCAAGGCACTCGGCCATAGTGCGTATTTTCAATTCTGTCATGTTGTTTTCTGTTCAGTTTTTTATTGCTCACCTTTACGGCCATGAAGCCTCTGCTGCCTGCTTATGCAATGCAGTGCGTGCCTGCTCTTACTCAGGATTCAGCGGTCCAATTGGCGCGGTCGGCAGCACTCATCGCCCAAGGAGCGCCATTATTTTCAATGTTGTTGAACATTACAGTGATACTCTCAGGTGATTTGCTTTCCTCCATGATTAAGTATCTGCGCAAGTCAACGATAATTTCAAGTGGATTTATGTTTACAGGACACGCTTGCGTACAGGCATTGCAGGTAGTGCATGCCCAAAGTTCTTCTTCAGTGATATAATCTCGCAACAGCGATTTACCATCATCCTTCCATTGCCCTGCATTGGCGTCGATGCAGCGACCTACTTCTTCTAAACGGTCGCGTGTGTCCATCATGATTTTACGCGGCGAGAGTTGTTTGCCGGTTTGATTTGCCGGACACTCTGATGTGCATCTTCCGCATTCGGTGCAACTATATGCATTCATCAGGTTCACCCATGACAAATCGAAAACGTCTTTGGCTCCGAAGCGAGTAGGAGTGCCATCCGCAGGGGGTGGAGGCAAGCTGGGATCAAGCATCAATTTAACCTCATTTGTTACGGATTGAAGATTGCCCAATTCCCCGGCCGGTTGCAGCTTGGAGTAATACGTATTTGGAAATGCCAGAATAATATGAAGGTGCTTCGAGTAAGTCACATATACGATGAAAGCCAGAATTCCTATGATATGAAACCACCAACAGAAACGCTCGAGCATAACAAGGGAATCGGTTGTGAAACCATCTAGAAAAGGAATCAACCCTTGCGAAATAGGAAAGCTTCCGGCAGTTACATAATGCTCAGCACCGCGCGATTGAAGAATGGCATCGCATGCGTTCATGGTGAGGAATGCCGACATCAAAAAAACTTCTGCAATCAGAATCAGATTAGCGTCGGTGCGCGGCCATGAAGTCATTTCACGCATCGAAAATCGCTTGATACGCATCACGTTTCTGCGGGCCAGAAAGACAACGCAGGCAAGAAGAACGAGTGCTGCCAGTATTTCAAAACTTCCTATCAGGAAATTATAGAAGCTACCTAAAAAGGAAAACACACGATGATGGCCGGTAATACCATCAATGATAATCTCGAGCAATTCGATATTGATGATGATAAACCCTGCGTAAATGATTAAGTGCATAAATGCAGCAAGCGGACGCGTGAACATTTTACCTTGTCCAAGCGCTACGCGCGCCATAGTCCACCAGCGTTCTGCTCGCTCTCCCGAGGGTTGAAGATCTCTTCCCAGAAGTATGTTTCGCTTTACGAACGCAAATCGTTTGTAAGCAAAAAAACTTGCTACCCCAAGTAAAACGATGAAAAGAATTTGAGCAATCATACGTAGTGTGTGTTCATGTTGTAATGCAGCGAATTATACATGCGCAGGAGTTTCTTCACCCGCGAATAGCGGACGATCAGCCATCAGGGCGTTCACTTTTTTGCTTACTTCATTTAAAGCGTTTGCATTGGAAACATTCATAAGCGCTTCATCAATGAACGATGCAATCGATTCCATATCCGATTCCATTAACCCGCGAGTTGTTACAGCCGGTGTGCCTATGCGGATACCGCTGGTCACCATGGGAGATTTGTCATCGAAAGGAACCATGTTTTTGTTTACAGTTATATGAGCCTGAATCAGCGCCGCATCTGCTTCTTTACCGGATATATTCTTGTTCCTCAAATCAATCAGGAAACAATGATTGTCGGTGCCACCGCTCACAATTTGATAGCCCAGGGTTTGCAGCGAGTTGCACAGCGCATGTGCGTTTCGAATCACTTGTTGCCCGTATTGTTTGAATGAAGGTTGCAGCGCTTCACCGAAAGCCACTGCCTTTGCTGCAATTACGTGTTCCAACGGACCACCTTGCATGCCCGGAAATACGCCGCTGTCCAATAGGGAAGACATCATGCGCAATTCGCCTTTCGGTGTTTTTATTCCGAAAGGATTTTCGAAATCTGTTCCCATCATTATCACTCCACCGCGAGGTCCGCGAAGTGTTTTGTGTGTGGTTGTTGTGACAATGTGACAATGCTTGAGCGGGTCGTTTAGCAAGCCTTTCGCGATGAGCCCTGCCGGGTG
>JAURKF010000110.1 GCA_030831885.1 Flavobacteriales bacterium | reverse complement strand
TTAAAAAGAAATATGGAAAAAGCCCGATGCAAAACACCTTGAATGTGAGCCTCCATTTTCTCCATTACCCCTACCTGGTTGTCGTTCTCATCTACCAGTATGACTTCATTCATATTCATGAACCGAAAGTTAAATCAGGTTGAGGTTGTTTTTGATATAGCACGACATCAATAATGCATACTTACTGGAATTGGGAATCCGTATTCTCTCTTCCATGATTCGATGACTTGGAATTGAGCGGATTTTTGCAAAAAGTTGACGATAGTAAACGTATGCAATCAATACACCCAGGCGAGCGTCTTTCGGCAACATTAAAATCCCTTGGTAAGCGACATCGAAATCCTCGCCGATCTCCTCTTCGATACGTGCTTTCATATCGTCATCAAATCGATCGAAATCAAGACCCGGGAAATACGCCCTGCCCAACCCATTGAAATCGTCCTTCATGTCGCGCAGGAAATTAATTTTCTGAAATGCAGCTCCCAACCTCATCGCGTAGGGCGTTAGCTTTTGGTATTGATCATCGTTGCCCTCGGTAAATACCTTTAGGCACATAAGTCCTACCACTTCGGCCGAACCTAAAATGTAGGCTTCATATCCTGCACGGTCGTATTCCTTCTTTTGCAAATCCATTTCCATGCTGATAAGAAAGCGATCAACCAATTCGAAATCGAAATTGAAGGCATGATAGACCATTTGAAACGCATGCAAAATAGGATTGAGTGAAATTCTATTCTCGATGGCATCTACCGTATCACGACGAAAATTGCGCATAAGTTCCTCCTTATTGAACTCATGTAACGTATCGACAATTTCATCTGCATACCGCACAAAGCCATATACTCCGTAAATCGGATTTTGAAATCGTTTGTGCAATAAACGAATGCCTGCGCTAAAACTAGTGCTATAGGCCTGTGTCGCGGACTTGCTTGCTTTAAATGCAACAATGTCGAATAATTCTCGCTGGTTATGAGACATGATAGTGATTAACGGTTTTTGAAATATTTCTCCACTTCATCAGCAACGATTTGACCGCTTATAAGACTTGGAGGAACACCCGGTCCTGGCACTGTAAGCTGTCCGGTATAGAATAGATTCTTCACCTTTTTGCTTTTTAGGCGAGGCTTCAGTATCGCTGTTTGCGTGAGTGTGTTGGCAAGTCCATAGGCATTTCCCTTGAATGCATTGTAATCATCCACAAACTGCTCATGGGCATAGGTTCTTACGTATTCAATTTCCGACTCCAGGTCCTCACCCGTAAGTTTCCTGATGCGTTCCAAGCACATTTTCAGGTATTTCATACGATGCTCTTCGGTGCTGGTAAGACCCGTAGCAACGGGAATAAGGATAAACAAATTTTCCTTACCATCGGGAGCGACGGAGGGATCGGACATCGATGTGCAACATAAATAGAAGAGCGGATTTTGTGGCCATGCCGGTTGATCATAAATTTCTTCCGCATGTCGGTCGAAAGGCTCGTCAAAAAAAAGATTGTGATGCAAAATACCCGTGACTTTTCTTTTCACTCCGATGTAAAAAAGGAGAGATGACGGTGACATCACGCGTTTGTTCCAATAATCATCCGAATAAGAGCGAAATTCCTTTTGCAATAATTTGGACTCTACGTGCTGGTAGTCGGCAGCGGCAACAACAGCATCGAAACGCTCTGTATTTCCATTGAAAGCAATAGCATATGCTTCATTGTTGCTCACATCAATTGCGCTCACATTACTTGAGGTAATTATTCTCACCCCTAATTCATGAGCAAGCTTTGTCATTGCCTCTGCAATTTTGCACATACCACCTTTCGGATACCACGTGCCTAGCATTATGTCGGCATAGTTCATCATGCTGTACATCGCCGGAGTTTTGGAGGGTTTGGCACCTAGGAATAATATAGGGAATTCAAGCAGTTGTATAATCTTGGGATGCTTGAAATACTTTTTGGCGTGATCTGAAAAACCGGAAAAAAGATGCAGGCGCAGCGATTCTACGAGCAACCGAGGTTTCGCGAACTCGAGAATACTCAAGGAAGGCTTCCACACGAAATCGGACATACTGACTTCGTACTTCACCTTGGCCTCGGCCATGAATCGGTCTAGATTAACTCCGGCTCCGGATTCGATTGCTTCGAGCATTCGCTTGAACTCTTCATAGGCTGCAGGCACATCCAGTGGAATCCCATCCTCAAAGAATACTCGGTATGAAGGATCCAAACGCTCTAAAGTGTAATAATCACTCACCTTTTTACCGAAGCGATTAAAAAACTGATCAAAGACTTCAGGCATCCAGTACCATGAAGGCCCCATATCGAATGTGTATCCCTGATGACTAAAAGAGCGGCCTCGGCCGCCGGTCTGGGCATTCTTCTCAAGAAGGGTCACCTCAAAACCCTTGTGAGCCAAGGAGCAAGCCGAAGCTAGACCGGCAAAACCAGCACCTATAACAGCGATTTTTTTCGAATTCGAAGAGCCCACAATTGTTTAATGAAAAGCGCTTAACAATAAACAATCAGTGCTAACAATGGTTCAATGAAACACGACAGAAAAGAAAATGACTGAAATCAGCAGGATTACTTCACACGGATGCGCTGTCCAAGACGCAACGTGGTTGTTGCCTTGATTTTGTTCAACTTGCACAAAGAATTTACGTTCGTGCTGTACTTGCGGGCCAAGGCAGAAAGAGTATCACCTTGTTTAATGACGTGATACTTAGCTTTT
>JAURKF010000109.1 GCA_030831885.1 Flavobacteriales bacterium | reverse complement strand
ACTCCCGACCAGCTCATGAAGAAATACGGACTCGAGGCAGAGAACATCATTCTCGCCGTTAGAAAAGTTATCGAAAGAAAGATTAACTAAGAGACACAAAAAAAGAAAGCACGATCCTAACGATCATGCTTTCTAGGTGTGTAAACCGGAGCCTCCTTCAAAATGAATTGAGGGTCGGTTGGCACCGGCAAGATTTCTCGTAAATGCACGTTCAAAGCCGCTGAAATTTTCAGCAGCGTTAAAACTTGCGGATTGGATTTACCATTTTCAATCACCGAAAGATTCGGTACCTCCATACCAATCTTGTAGGCAAGATCGGATTGAGACATTCCTCCTTCCTTTCGCTTCTTTGCAATGTTTTTTCCTAGCTCCTCTAGATAATATTTATCTGTCCACTTCATGGGTTCAAAAGACGTAGCGATTTAACAATAAATCCTTATGTATTCGCGTCGAAATCGCTCAATTTCAATGGTATCTTGAAAATTTATGACAATTTTAGTCAATCCTAATGAATAACAACAATGCAATATTCAACGTTCTTGTTGTCGTCTTTCAAAGCGCTTTATTATGCGCGATTGTCTGAGCAAAAAAAGTGTTTCGTTCAGCGTTCGAGCGGCATCACCAATCTCCACAATGGAACTATCCAGATGAACAACCAATATTGAGTCGTTCAGCAGTGTTGCCACATTTCCATTTCCTGTCGTAGCCCTTTCCGACGCTCGCAACAGATTTCCACTCAATGTCTGCAGTGTATCACTAATTCTATCGGCATTGATGGCGGTATTACGAAGTGATGCGTACAATGATGAATCGGTAATGAACGCTCCGAGTGATCCTTTGCCCAATCGGATATTATCTACCAATACATTTAAATTTCCGCTGATTGATGCTGCATGGCCAGCCACCTTATCAATGTGAATCATTGTGCTGCGCACTTGGGGCGACAAGGCTGTATCTGCCAACAACTGCCATAGCGAATTGTCCTGAGAAAACCTTTCAGAAATACTTTTCAAGTCCGAAGAAATCAAGAGTAAATTATTATTCGTTTCGCTCAAGGTTCGCATGGCCTCGTCCATATCGGGCTGTTTGCGCACAGAAAGTATATCACCATCGCGAATCGGGCGTTCAAAAGGATATCCTCGTTCAATTTCAACCAACATATTGCCTAGCAATCCATCAGTGACAAGTTTCGCGCGGGCATTTACTGAAATGCAGTGCAACATGGACTCCTTTACCGAAAAAACCACATCAATCAAAGAATCATTTCGTGGCAGCACATCCAGCACCATTCCGATATCGTACCCATTGTATCGCACATTGTTACCCTCCATTAACCCCTCGACATTTTCAAAGTTCGCATGCAGTGTAATCGTTTTACTGAAAATATTTCGTTGCTGGCCTACGTAATAGAGTCCGGCTATCAGCAGGAGCGTTGACACAAGCACCAATAATCCCAGACGAATATGTTGTACCGTCTTCATTTCGGAATTTCGAAAAATGCTTTCACGCTACTATCATTCGACTGCGCCAATTCTACTGGACTTCCCTCGCAATAAGATCTGCCATCGATGAGCATTACTACACGATTTGCAGTGGCTCGCACACAATTCATATCGTGAGAGATAATAATGGATGCAGTGTTATAACGATGTTGAATTCGCACGATGAGCGCACTTATTTCACGTGCAGTTATGGGATCCAATCCCGTCGTTGGTTCATCGTAAAGGATAATTTGCGGTTTGAGCATTAGCGCCCGTGCAAGGGCAATTCGTTTCTTCATGCCACCTGATAGCTCATCAGGCAGGCTATCAATGGTATGGGCCAGACCAACATCATTCAACGCCTCCAAAACCAAATTCGAGCGCTCCACTTTCGTGAGGTGCCTTTGGTGCCTGCGCAATGGGAATTCAAGATTTTCCCGGATGGTCATTGAATCGTAGAGCGCATTACTTTGAAACAAAAACCCAACCTTTGCGCGCAACTCATCCAACCTGCGGCCTTCTATGTTTGTTACCTCTTCATTAAGAACCAGAATACTTCCTGCATCCGCCTGAAGTAAGCCGATAATGCACTTTACTAAAACTGACTTTCCCGACCCCGACTTACCAAGAACTACAACGTTTTCGCCTGAGCCTACATGCATATTAAAAGACTTCAGCACGTGGTTATCGCCGAAGGAAATCGACAGATTGCTGATACGCACAACCTCTTCCGATATGTCGAGATTCACTGAACTCATGTAAAACTGAATAAATCGGCTAGTTGAGCTGCAACCAGGTCAATAATAAAAACTACAAACGTGGAAAGCACCACAGCCGAATTGGCCGAGGCACCCACTCCCTGAGTGCCATTGCGTGTGGCAAAACCCTTAAAGCAGCCAACGAGTCCAATGGCAAAGCCAAAGAAAAAAGACTTCACAATTGCCGGCAGCACGTCACTAAAGGTCAATTTGCGAAATATCTGTTGCGTATATAAACTGAAACTTATTACCTGCTTCATGTTTACTCCGAGAAAAGCCCCATAAAGAGCAATTGTATCACTTACCACGACCAGCATTGGTACCATCAGCGTTGTAGCCAGAATGCGCGTTACTACGAGGTAGTTATAGGGATTCGTACCGCTTACTTCCATCGCATCTATTTGCTCTGTTACCTTCATGGACCCTATTTCTGCGCCTATTCCCGAACCTATTTTACCGGCACAGATAAGCGCGGTGATCACAGGCACAATTTCACGCACCAGCGATACAGAAACTACCGAAGGCAGCCACGACTCAGCACCAAATGCCTCCATAGAAGGATGTGACTGAATTGTAATTACAAGTCCAATTATAAATCCCGTTATGGCAACTAGTGGTAGTGTACGATTCCCGATATGAAAGCACTGGTTAATCCATTCAATCCATTCCATACGGCGCGGACTCAACTCGCGAAAGAAGCGTGAGAAGAACACAGCCAACTCACCAGATTCTGAAACAACACTGGAAACAAATTTGGGCACATGCATCGCACCATTCATTTAATAGGGCGAAACTATTTGGATACAATAGCGGACATTATGACGAGCATTCCTCATGCACAATGTCTAAGCTGACGTTGCACAAGCCTGTCACTGATAATTCTCTGTTTTATTCTTCAGATTAATCAAAACCGACGCAAATTGCGCAGCGATGAAAGGGTTGCGAATTTTCTTTGCCTGCATTCAGACTTTGCTAATACTGCTATGGACTGCGGTGAGCGCTCTCGTAGGAATACTGCTCATGCTTATTACGTTCAATGGTCAGTGGGTGCATTATTTTGAAGGTCGCTACTTCTTCAGCCCGGTTGTGCTTTTCTTGGCGCGGGTTAAGTTAAAAGTCAGCGGACTAGACAATCTCAATCTTCAAAAACCATCCATCTATATATCCAATCACGTATCGCACCTCGATGTAGTGTGCATTGCGCGTGCGATACCCAAGGGATTATTCTACATTGCTAAAAAAGAATTGCGCAGCATTCCATTTCTTGGCCAATACATGTCGCTGATCGGACACATATTCATCGACCGTAAAAACCGGGAACAAGCGATGATGAGCATGCGCAAAGCTGCGCTGCTCATCAACAATGGTAAAAACGTTATAACGTTTCCCGAGGGCACTCGCAGCCGAGATGGAAAATTAGGAATCTTCAAGAAGGGGACATTTGTGATCGCGCAAGAAGGAGCAATCGACATACAGCCTATTGCAGTATTGAATGCCGAAAATATTTTACCCCGCGATTCTTTCATTATACGCAAGGGGACTATTGAAGTACGCATCGGAAAACGAATTGAAGCGCACGAATTTGCGCACTTTACCACGGAAGAAATTGCAACACTTGCTCGTGAAAGAGTGCGCGACTTAATGATTGAAACGAACGCATGAAAAAACTTCTCTTCGTTTTCCTAATTCTAATCGCTTCACACGTCGTCAACGCACAAGGTCCTGCGCGATGTCTTTTCAGCGGAATAATCGTACTTGAGGATACGAAAAAACCCATAACGGGCGCTCAACTTTTCCTGTCCGATTTTGCTCCAGTGCGTGGGGAAATGGATGCAAACTGGAGCTCGGCAGTGACCGATTCCGAGGGCAAGTTTAGCATAGACGTAAAAGGCACTCCCATGTTCATGCGCATAGTGCGAGCAGAAGGCGACACCATCGACTTGTCACTTGAAACCATTCCCTGTAATTCCTCGCGCGACATTTCGCTTGCTATTGACGAGGAGCCACAAAAAGGAATTACGTATCAATCGCTCATAAACGGCGTTCAACTACCCGAGGTCATTCTTCAGGCTTTCGCAGCTCGAAGCAGCATTCAATCGCTACCGGCTTCTGTTGGACTGATCGACAAACAACTTCTCGAATCGACCGATCGTTCCTCGCTGCAAAATGCCTTGAATACCATACCGGGTGTTATGATGGAATCGCGCGGATATGGGGGCAGTCATCGCTTCAGCATTCGCGGCAGTAGCCTACGATCACCATTTGCCGTTCGCAATGTAAAGATGTACCTCGACGGTATGCCGCTCACTTCAGCCGACGGCCAGACACCTCTTGAGCTCGTGGATGCTTTCGACATTGGTGAAATTGAAATAATCAAAGGCCCCGCGGGAAGTATGTATGGCAGTGGCAACGGCGGCGTATTGTTGATGAAGACTATTCCAATCGATTCAGGAGTTGTTCGTCTTCACACCGGCTTTCAAGCAGGATCCAATGACGGATACAGGCAGACCGCATCGGCATCGGTAGGTTTCAAATCGGGTGCACTGCGCATCTCGCAAGTTCTTCAAGACTATGCAGGATACCGACAACAAGAGTTCAATAGAAAAAATCAGGGAAGTATTCACTACAAGCACCATATTACAAGCAGCCAATCACTCGTGCTATTCGGCACCTATTACAAAGGAAACTGGGGCCTTCCGGGCGCTCTGAATGAGGAGCAAGCAGATACACTACCCACCATGGCCGTTCCCTTCTCGCTGACCAATAATGCATCCCTTGCCCGTGAACGATACGTGGGAGGAATTTCGCACACGGGAAAGTGGAATAGATACTTTTCGCACAATCTTCATCTCGTATATCAAAAAACCAATAAGGAAAACCCCTATGGAACATCCGCATTCAACAGCGGGTACAAGTTTGAAAACTCGCAGTCCATTAGTGGCAGAGCCACTGTTGACTTTAATAAATCTTGGAAAGATCTTAATCTGCTAGCAACACTAGGAGGCGAATGGCAAACCGAGGACTATTCTATTCTAGAAAAAACAATTGAATCAGCCCTCCCAAAAGAATTCAAATACGCGTACGATATTGGTTACCTTCAAACGATGGGTTTTATGCAAGGGGTGATTAAATGGAGCGATGTAATCACCCTTCAAGCAGGTCTTAGCACATCAACCAACGAGCAATTTGTGATGGGGGAAAATTCGGCCGGTTTTGATTTCGACACCACAGCTACCTGGGGTAACAGTATTCTGCCAAGAGCTGCGCTGTCCGTTCGAATATTCGATGGATTCTATGCATACGGGAGTTTATCAGCCGGAGCCGCAAACCCAACGGTGTTCGAAATGATTGATCAGGAAAACAACGCATACAACCTTCAGCTTACATCGGAGCGGGGACGATTGAACGAACTGGGAGTTCGGCATCAATGGCCGAAATCGGGTATTGAATACTCCATAACAGCGTATGATTTCCACACCGATCGGGCTATTCTTCCCTTCACGATAACAAACGAAGCGGGTGAATCCTTGCAGCGATACCACAACGATGGTTCAACCCGTCAACAAGGTATTGAATGGAGTTTCAAATGGGCTATTATTCGCAGCTCACAAGAATTCACATTGAAAGTAGTGAACAACGGCACCCTCAATCGCCATCAGTTTGATAAATACACCTTAGACGATATCCCGTTGGATGGGAACTCGCTTCCGGGCGTGCCCCTAGCCCAAATGACCATGGGATTGCAAATGCGATACAAAGGACTTTCAATGGCTATGTATGATTTTTGGATGGATCGAATGCCGCTTAACAACAGTGGCAGCGAGCAAACGCAGTCATACCATTTGATGAATACAATCATAAGCTATCAATTCTTTCCATTTCAAAAATTGGAGTGCTCACTGCAGGCCGGCATAAATAATTTGCTCAATACGGAGTATTCGTCGTTTCTCAACATCAATGGTGCAGCCGGAAAATACTACAATCCCTCCCCGACTAGAAACTATTACCTCGGCGTGCACTTGAATTACGGCATACCCGTAAAGTGATTCTAGTCTTATGTACAATTGATGCGGCTCATAGCGATTGGCATATGGAAAGCGAATCTTTGCCTTCCAAATCAAAACAATAATCGTTATGACGCAAGAAACACTTACACCCTCCGCCAACCTTACCTCTGAGAAAAGTTCATGGATAAGAGGTATTGAATTCTACCAGGATGAAATAAAGATTATGCGCAAGCGACTCGAAGAGATTTCTCAGAAGAATACAGCACTTGAAATCAAGAAAAAAGTCGAGCAGTTTCAAAACCGATTTCACGTGCATGAAGAACAATTGAACAAGCTTCGTCATGCAGTAAAGAATCAAACAATACAAATTGGAGATAATTTGGATCATCATCATGGGCAGCTTGAAAAACATACTGTAACCGAGCATGACATTATGCGCGATGACTATGTGAATACCGAGAAGTTATTCAACGAAATGCGTCATGACTTCAACCGTTTTGTAAGCAAATATCTATAAGCGATGCAAAAGCAAAACACACGTAAACGATATCCGGAAGCCTTCTATCAGAAGTTGGGATATTTGTTTTACTCCATCGCGAAATCGGATAAGCGAGTGAGCCCCGCCGAAATAGTCACTCTGCAGCAAATCATTCGAGAAGACTGGATGTCGCTCGACGACACGACCGATTTGTATGGAAGCGATTCTGCGTATCAGATACACATCATATTTGACTTTTTGTACGAGAAAGACTTCTACTCCGAAAGTGCTTATACCATATTCAGCAGGTATTTCAAGGAGCATTTGGAGTTATTTTCCGAGGATGTTATTGATCGTATCATTCATTCCGCCTCTCGAATAGCAGAATCGTTGAACGGGCATAATAAATCTGAACTTAGAGCTTTAACTCGTCTTCAACTCTTAATTGGAAAGGAGAATCTTATCGCATAACTGTAACTCTAACTATTAAAATGAAAGGCCCGAATCCAACTGAATTCGGGCCTTTCTTCTTTTTATCGGATTCTACTAATCGGATTCATACTTCAGGTTCACCGTAATACTCGCCGTCTTGTTTTTAGAGGTCGTGTTGAAAGATCCTCCCCATGAGTAATCTTCCGCTGCGTTTTGTCCTACAATTTGAACCACTCCCATATCCGCACTTTTCAGCGTGCCTAATCCGCCACCTGCATTTTCAGCAATTTTCTGAGCCCGCAATTGCGCATCCTTTGTGGCTTCGGCAATCATTTCAATCTTCAGTTCAGCAAGCTTGGTGTAATAGTAATTGGGTGCATTGGAGTAGAACTCTATACCGGAGTTAATAAGCTCCGTGACATTCCGTGATAATTCTTCCACTTTTTCAACTTCATTTGATTCTATTTGCACACTTTGCTGCAATCGATAACCTGTAAAAACGGAGCTAATCTGGTTTCCTTCATCGTCGTATTGGTTATCGAATTGCTGCTCAATATCGATCGCTGAAAAAATCAGTTTATCCGTAGTCATACCTTTGCTAATAAGATAGGTTTGAACGACCTCTCGCGCTGCTCCCAATTCGGCATACGCCATTTTCAAATCCAAATTCTTCTTGTGAAAAGAACCGCTCCAAACGATTAGGTCGGAGGTGAAGTCCTTACTGCCAAGGCCTGTCACGGAAATAGTATCATTGCCTCGGTTACGATTGCGATAAGCATCAGCAAGGATAAAAGATGATCCCAACACCGCAAGAGCAATGAAGAGAGTTGAGTAATGTGTTTTATTCATGGGTAAAAAAATATCCGGACTATCTAACCAAAGCTGTGCACTTTTTATTGCGATGTGCGCAGGTTAAATAGTCCGGATAAATTTAACGTGAATCTTACTGCTTCATTACCGGCAATGATTCAAGTCCTTCGGCTGTTGCAACTTGAATTGTATAGAGTCCCGCAGCCCAGTCGCTGCTTTCAATCGCCCATGCATTGTTGCCGGGTACTACATTCACCGAGCGCTCTTCAACCACGCTTCCCAAAGCATTCAATACACGAATGGTTGCCTTTACGCCTTGCGCGCTATTCATACGCACAGATACAATATCGGTAAAAGGGACCGGGTATGCGGTAAGAACATAGGCATTTCGTGCCTCTTCATTTACAGATACATTCGGTGCAACAGGCAGAACGATATTATCTACCCAACATGCATCACTACCCGACGACACCGTGAAGTCTTTTGCATAGCGCCAGCGAACATTGTGGCTTCCCTGGCTAACGGGATAGCTCACTTCGGTCCAATCGTTTTCTCCACTCCAGCTTCCCTGTTCTACATTGTCGATCAGGAATGAAAGGAAGTCATACCCATCTTCGGTGCTCGTTTTAAAGCTAAATGAAAGATCAAACTGTGAGGGCGAATTGACCACAATGTACATCGTTGAAAGATCATTGTCGTTGATGTTACCACTTTGCATACTGTACGTTCCCTCATAAGCAACCGCGCTTGTTACAAACCAATCGGCGTCGCCGGAATAGGACCAGTTATACGAACTGTCATCGCCGGTTTCCCAATCTTCCATCGATTGGTTAGCGGTAACACTTTCTGTGCAATCATTGCCGTAATAATCAGAAGTAATCTCCAGCAACAGATCAATTGCCACTGCTTCTGTTATGTTTCCGTCAACCTGAATATAGAATTCCGCATTTACTGTTTGTCCCGGCTGTAGTATGCCGAGTACGTCGGGCGTCATGCCTATTGCAATACCGGGTAAGGTCTGCGAGAGCGCGGCTGTAACCGACACTGCCGTTGCCGCATGCCCACTATTGGTTACAGGAAAGGTGATGTATACCAATTCTCCTGCATCAATTCTTCCATTGCCATTGCCTTGGGAGTCATTGATCGTGTAGGTGCCCACACAATCAAACTCAGGAGCTTGGATAGTAACAGGGATATTGCTACTCCAGCTATTTCCCGCACCATCGGTGTAAGTAACTACAAACGTCACCACAGTTTGATCAGCGATGTACCCGTTGATATGGAAGGAGAATGCACTGCTGACTTCAAAGCTCGCTCCTGCAGCGATATTGCCGAAGTTGTGCGTGTTATCGTCGATTACAACTGCCGAATTAGCGCACGTAACAACGGCGTTTACATTATTCGCCGCTTCGATACCAATGTTCTCCGCGTTGATATTTAACCCGATTTGCTCGTTGTAATCGGCAAGCCCGTTTCCGTTGCCTGTAGCATCGTTGATTCCGGTTGCATTACCAACCACGTAAGGACCATCGGCAGGTGTGACAGGAACAAGCGCCTGATAAGGAATGGTGTTGAATGAGGTTGCCGTGATTAGAATATCGCCAGGCTCAACAACAGCATTAAAGTTGAGCGTAACCTGCCCTCCCGATACTACTTCTGCATCGAGAATCTCCCCGTTGAACGTTGCGCAGATCATCGCGTCTTCGGTAGAACAATAAACGGTCATAGAGGTTATTCCCATGATGGCTCCTGCAGGATGCGTGGCCACGAGCTGCGAGGGCATGGCCGTGCGCAACTGCACAGTAGGGTCGGCCATCACAATCCAGGTGTCGGTCATTTCATCGCCGCCTGTTCCATAGGCATCGTTCATGCTGGCGCAACCGTGGTAGTGAATACTACCAATCGTGTGGCGTGTTTCAATACCGGCAGTTTCCGCAATAATCTTGTTCATCTCATCTTGTGCTTCCATCGGAGGTGCCCAACTTTGATACACCGAGCTAAATGCGCCTCCCAATCCACCGGTAAGGTTGCTGGCAGAGGGGCTCTTCACCCAGGCCTCACCAAACGTCTCTCCTGTATCATCATCATCGTCGTAATCGCCCGTGCAACAACCTACCACGATGAAGTAAGGATAACGTCCGTTGTTTTGCAGTTGGTTGATTTGTGTGTTGGTATAGCTGCCGGTTACGATGAGTGTATGCGCGCCGTGACCGGTGTAGTTGATGAGTGAGCAACCGGTTTCAATTACATCTGTGAGTGAAGCAGCCGACGGGCTTCCGCTGCCATCTGCAGTAAGACCACCCGTTGGTGAACTTGCGGTATGACCCCCATCGTATTTCTCCCATACTTCCGTGTAGGTGAAACTTAACAAATCTTCCTTGATACCATTCTGGTGTTGCCAATCTGCTTCGTTATCATCACCAATACCATCGCCTTCGTTGGAACCGATGCCCATCGCTACGGAAAACCAATCCACGGCTGTATTCGGGTTGCGTTCGTACTCCAGCGTCTTCTGAACAAGCGCGGGCAATTCCGAATCGTTGTGAACGAGGAAGTGTCCTACAAAAACATCGGCATAACTATCATTGCCGGCTACATAGCCATAGCACGCATCGCAATAACCTTGACCGCCCGAGTTATTGAGCAACTCAACCGGAATCTGATCTTCATCCCCTACCAGCATCAGATAAGTCAAACCATTGGTTTCGTAATAATTCTGAACGTAGGCATGGATTGCATTGATTGAGTTGATGGTAGCCACATCCACTACCTCTACCGGAATTCCCTTTTCCTTTTTCCACTGAATCCAAGGCTCCAATTCCTCGAGATACTGTGCATGTGTAATAACCAGCATATTTCCCAATTCACCCACCTGCTCATAGCGCGAGCTGTTTTCGGGATAATTCAGGAAGTGCGCTTTATACACCTCTTGCATTGGCAGTTGTGTTTGCTCGAAAACATTGGCCGGCAGCGGATTTTCCCCGGGCTGGCCGGTTGAAGAAACTGTAACATCAATGGAACTATACACCCGCAACACATGTGTAACAGAATTGTACTGTACGGGATAGAAATGAATGCTTTGTCCGCGATACTGATGTTGTACGTATGGATCGCCCAACGCAGCAAGCTTGCCGGGGTAGAATTCATTTTGCGAATACAAGGCGCCCTCCTGATAAGGTACGGTCGCCGGGTCGATGGTGCGCAACAAATTTCCCTTCGAAGGTCGCATATATACATCCTGAATTTCTTCATAGACAGCATGCGTAACAGTTACCATCATTTCATGGGTATCATCTACGATAAGAGCTTCTGTAAGCTTGCGCACCTGCGGAGCCCCTGCTTTCAAAACAGGAGTCGATTCTTCAAAATTGATATCGGTGTAGATGCCTTCATGGCTTATTGTGTAGTCTTCGATGGTGCATGTAAGGAGCACGGTGCTGCCTTCCTGACCGACTACGTGAACGTTGGTTTGAGACCACGCCGCATGCGTGAGCAAAGCGCAGCAGAGAAAAGAATAAAATGATTTCATTCGGTGTATGGTTGATTAATCAATGAGGTTTCACAATTCGAAATGTACGGCCCGTGGGTGCGCGCAAGAAGTACATACCTGAAGGCAGGTTTTCCATCGACACGCATTGTGCGGGCGTTGTCTTGTTCGCAATGGACACGCATTTCCCATTTGCATCATACAAAAAAACATCGCCGGAAATTGGGCCGGCGTATATAATTTCATTCGATTGGAAAAGGGCCGATTCAGTATCGATTAGAACGGTTTCCGTATTTACCAGAGTCGTATTAAAATAATAGTACGCATCGGTATAGTTCGTTGGCTCTCCCGTTGGATAAATGAGAAAATGCAGCATGCCCGAACCGGGAACCAAAAAAGGATTGACAATCATTCGCAGGTAGCCTTGGCCACCGGGGGCAACTGCGTTCATATTGCCAAAATTGGGCAGTCCGGTATAACAGTGCTGATAGTCACACGCCTGAATATCCCATTCATCCGGACATGTATTTTCAATCAGGCGCCAAGTGATATAGGCCGAGTCTTGCAAATCATGACCGATGTACATGTAATGCTCGGTGTACATATTCATTTCGAGCGTTCCATAATATTCACTTCCCGGATCGAAGGTGTAATTTTGGGCCTGGGCGCAACACGCGAGGCACAATAAACTCGTGGTGATGAAAACCGAAAAACGCATATGCCAAATTAGTACAATTTGACCTTCACACACCCTAAATCGAATCGCTCAACGGATGGTATATCACAACTCAACACACATCCCTTAGGGCGAGCACCTCACCGATTCGAGCCCCCTTTTCCGTTTGTACCAGCGTAGAGCATTCATTGACCGGATCGTGCTCATATACCAGCACCCAGTTTTCTGCTGTAGCCTGCTGAAGGATACGCGCCTTTTCCTCCATCGTAATAAGTGGGCGGGTATCATAGCCCATGATATATGGCAGTTGAATATGTCCGGTGGTTGGAATCAAATCGGCCATGTAGCACAATTTTCTCTCGTTCATAGTAATTAGCGGAAGCATCATGCTGTCGGTATGACCATCTACGAAAAGCACATCGAACCCCAATTCCGAAGTGGTAAGTTCGGATGATCGATCAATAAAATTCAACTGTCCGCTTTCCTGAATGGGTAGAATATTCTCGGAAAGAAAACTTGCCTTTTCGCGTGGATTCGGCTCGGTCGCCCATTGCCAGTGACGTTGGTTGGACCAATAGCGGGCATTGGAGAAAGACGGTCTATACTGTCCGCTTGAACGATCCAATTCAATTGCTCCACCGCAATGATCGAAATGCAGGTGTGTAAGAAAGACATCAGTAACATCGCTGCGATGAAAACCAAGCGCCTGAAGCGAAGCATCCAGCGAATTATTACCATGCAAAAAGTAGTGTGAAAGGAACTTTTCGCTCTGCTTGTTACCAATTCCGGTGTCGATGAGTATGAGCCTATTGCCATCCTCCACCAACAGACAACGCATAGCTAAATCGATCATGTTGTTGCTATCGGCAGGATTGGTTTTTTGCCAGATACTTTTAGGCACTACGCCAAACATAGCGCCCCCGTCGAGCTTGAAATGCCCGGTTTCAATTGCATACAATTTCATGCGGCCAAAATAGACTCTGAATTAATATTCCTTCGAACTACGGGATACATTACAAATCCCACGATTGAAATCATGGGCTATCCTCAGCACAGAAAACAAAGCAATCTTCATTGCAATTGCGGCTACGAAAGAACCTTATGACTCAAATGCTCGGTGATAGGAACCCAAAAGTCCTTTTTCCAGGTCTCTGTGAGCCACCCCGATGCTTCTTCGGGAACGCCGGTGTGATTGAAACTAACCCGCGAACCCGTTTCGGTTTTTTCAAAATCGAAGGTAACGATGCTAAACATGCCCTCCGGGAAATCGACATGGCGCCATGCCTGCACGATACGAGTGTTTTCTTTAAGGTGAAGCATATAGCCATGACAACGATTGTCCCATGCATGGAAAGTGCTGCCTTCGAGCTGCTCCATCTCCGCCGACATGCCCGTTAAACGAGAGAGCAATCGCGCGTCGGTTAGAGCCTTGAACACCTCTGCAACAGTGCAATCGAACTCGATCACCTGGAATATATTATCGGTTTTGATTTTCATTTACTAAGCGGTATAATTTTCAAAATTAAACAGAACAAGCATGCAAAGATTATGGGCAAGAGTGATGTCAAGTGCCCATATGTCATTTATCAAGCGTAATGCTGACGAAGCACCTGCTGCAGCTTCCGCGTGTACTCATCACGCATCCACATTAGGTAATTTTCCGTACTGCGACTGATACAATAGCTGTAATGCTTCACCCGGCTTTTGATATCGGGCTCCAGCATTTTGAGCAACTCCAACGCCTGTTGGTGGTCGTCGGCATTCTCGGTGATAATCGAGGCATGCTGACGTATGGAAGTATCTAAAACATCCTTGGTGCGTGCTCCCATTTTCATCAGGCGCGAATACTCCTCACGAATATCGAAATCGATGACCGCCGAGTTTTTAAAAAACTCACGCACTTCACTGGGCATCTCATACACCATCTCCTTTTCCATCTGCTCGTCGCTTACAATCGACTCAATGTATGCATCCGGATTACGGAAGATATCTTGCCAATCAATGCTAGACTCCCAAAGACCAAAACGACGAGCGTTGTTCCCCAAATCAATGACTGTGAAATCGGTTTTGCCCGGTATTACGCGTGAGCCGCGACCTATCATTTGATGATACAGCGTGAGCGATTTGGTTGCTCTATTCAAAATAATGGTTT
>JAURKF010000108.1 GCA_030831885.1 Flavobacteriales bacterium | reverse complement strand
TGAAAGTAGCCAACTCGGCAAGGGGCAGATCCATCAGCTCTTCGCTCGGAATCTGATATCCAAAGGGCTCAGACTGTGCGAATGCACTTTGAAAAATTGCAACTAAAAAAAGGGATGTAAAAATTCTCATAAGCTGTTTTCGTGGTTACAAAATAGTCGTGCAAAATACATCGCAAAATCATACAGTACGAACTCGTATGTAATATCCCTACCGGAAAGGAATCAACTAAAAACCAATAATGCGAAGGCCTGTGAGTAGAATTATTTTCAGATCGCCCGGGAATGAATGCTTTCTCACATACTCCAAATTCAGTAAAAGCTTGGCAGGCATTATCTCATCGATATAGGTCTTTTCGGGGTTCTCCGATGCCGCCAGCAAATCGTTTTCGCTGAAATATGTAAGCGATGCATAATCGGTAATACCGGGGCGCACCGACAGCACATGCAATTGCTCTTCTGAATACATTGCTACATAGCGCGGCACTTCAGGACGGGGTCCTACGACGCTCATCTCACCCAAAAGTACATTCCAAAGCTGGGGCAACTCATCGACTTTGTATTTGCGCAGAACCAAGCCGGCACTGGTGATTCGCTTGTCGGCAGAACCTACGGTAAGTTGGCCCTTTTGCTCCGATTTTGGGTGCATGGTCCTGAACTTCCAAAGCCTGAAAGTCCTTCCATTCAACCCTACTCGTTCCTGACCAAAAAATACTCCTCCCCTGCTATCGATTGCAACCCATAAGGCGAGTGTAAAAAGCAACGGCGATAAAAGCAGCAACATACAAAATGAAAAAAAGATATCGAATAAACGTTTCATCATACGCCTAGCACCGAGTTCACTGCAGCTATCACTTCATCGGCTACTCGATTTACATCCTCATCACTCAAGTTGTAATAAACAGGTAATGAAATTTCGGAAGCATATTGCTTCCATGCATTTGGATAATCGTTCATGCTATACCCCAGTCCTTTGTAGAGAGAAAGCAGCGGCAACGGCTGAAAATGCACATTAAGGGCGATTCCTTTTTCAGCAGCCAGCCGAATTACTTCATCGCGTTGGGCTTCACTTAATGAAGTTACATGAAGCATATAAAGATGATAGCAGCTTTCTGAAGCTGAAGTCTCGAAGAGCGGCGGCGTGAACCATTGCTGCGAGGAGAATCGAGCGTTATACTGCATACAAATGGCCTTGCGACGAATGAGCGTATCATTATCGTATCGTTCTAACTCAACCATCCCGATAGCTGCTTGAATGTCGGTCATATTGCACTTGAAACCGGCCTCCACGATGTCGTACCGCCATTGTCCGGCTTGCGTTTTAGAAAGAGCGTCTTTCGTTTGTCCGTGAAGAGCCGAAATATTAATTGACTTCCAAACCTCATCATTATCAAAAGGAGCAGGTAGGTTAAAAGTAATTGCACCACCTTCAGCGGTTGTAAGGTTTTTTACTGCATGGAATGAAAATCCCATCACATCTGCCTGAGGACCTACTTTTTGTCCCTTATAAGTGGCGCCAAAACTGTGTGCTGCGTCTGAAATAACCAATATGCGCCCCAACTGCTTTTGGCGCTCATTTGCAGGATTGAACCGTGCTTTCACATCCGATTGTTGAACCAGCTGCATGATGAAATCGTAGTCGCATGGCATACCTCCAATGTCAACAGGCATGATGACCTTTGTAGCCGAGGTGATGTGCTTTTCAATTTGGGCCGTATCAATGGTAAACTTTCCAACTTCAACATCGACCATAATCGGCTTGGCGCCCACATGAAGAACAATATTGGCTGTTGCTGAGTAGGTATAAGCAGGAACAATGACTTCATCGCCGGGACCTACTCCATACCATCGCAGCACCAACTCTACAGCATTGGTCCAGGCGTTGAGACAAAGCGTTCGTTGAGAACCACAGTACTCATTGATGCGCTTCTCCAACTCGCGCGTTTTTGGGCCGGTAGTTATCCAGCCCGAAAGAAGCACTTCAGTAACCGCATCGATGGTTTTTTGATCAATACGTGGCGGTGAGAATGGAATGGGTTTCATACGACTGCGAAATAATTCAAAATTGTGGCTCGCAACTATCAACCGACCATGCGAGTTATTCAGTTGGGTTGTTCATTCGCTGGTAATTCCAGCGGTAAAATGGTTCTTGCCAACTACCCGCGTGCGTTAGACTATCCACCAGCACTTCAAGTTCGTCCAAAAATTCATCGCGCGACCATGCTTGGGCCCCCATACTAATAAGATGATCATTGGGTACTTGACAATCGACCAGATTAATTCCGATTTCTGGTAGAAACTGACACAGCCTAATGAGCGCCGCCTTCGACGCATTGGCTGTGCGTGAAAACATACTTTCTCCAAAAAAAATAGCGCCGAGCGATACACCATACAAACCTCCCACAAGCTGATTGTCTTGCCATACTTCGAGAGAATGCGCAAGTCCTTTTTGATGCAATGTTGCGTATGCTTCTACGATTTCATCATGTATCCATGTTTGCCCTTCACGCTCACCTTCCCTACATGCCTCGATTACACTTTTAAAATCTTCGTCCATCGTGAATCTAAACTGCTCACGTCGCAATATACCTTTCATCGAATGGGAGATTTCAACTAAAGAAACGGGCAACACGCAACGCTCCGCAGGACAATACCAACACAACCTTCCCGGAATGCTGTACCAAGGGAAAACACCTTTGCTATAAGCCTCTATCAGTCGCTCGGGCTTTAGATCACCACCAATTGCAACCACGTCATCGTCGAACTCTGTGCGAGGTGGAAAGGATATGAAATCGGGATGTAATTTATAGACCGGCATTTAGATGAATATAATAATCGCGGTATTATTCCAACACGATCAAACGCACATAGCGCGGACCGACATTGGTTTGAAGCGTTAGCGTATAACATCCTGCAATCCAACCTGCAGTAGTAATTTCGAAGTTTGAGGCCTCAGGACGAATCGTGAAAACCAACGCACCTTGGCTGCTAACTACGGAGCAATGGTGAATTAACAGATGCGATTGAACATGTATAATAGCCGCATTCATTACCGGATTCGGAAATACAACGAACTCGCCCTTTTGAATCGTACTTATGGAATTTACCGATTCTACTATGACATTCAGTTGAGCATTGCATCCCAGTGAATCATAAACCTCCAGCGTATAATTGCCACCAGATATCTGTTGCCATAGGGCGACTTCCGAAGGTTGTCCATTCAGCAGATAACTATATGGCGGTGTTCCACCGGCAGCAATTGCCGAAATGCTGCCGCTGGAAGTACTATTGGAATCTGCAGTTGCAATCGCTTCGATTACTAAAGGTAAAGATTCTTGAACTTCAGCTTCTATCTGTGAAGTACACCCCTGAGAATCCATTACTATATACGGATACGTTCCTGCCGTCAACAGTTCGGTTGAACTACTTTCCGGGAGCAACTCATAACCGGGTGTTCCACCCACAAACGTCAGGATTACGGATCCATCTGCAGCGCCATTGCACGAAGCATCATTCACCTGAACACTAATTCCAAGTGGATCGGGTTCGGTTACTATTACCTGCTGGGATGAAGCGCAACCATTGCTGTCTGTCCATTCCAACTGAAACTGTCCGGATGAAAGTCCGATAAATTCACCATTGGAATTAATACTTCCATTCAATGAAAATTCAACTCCGGGGATATTCGCCTGCGCACTAATGATTGCATCGGAGTAATTAGTACATGACACATGTTCCACCACTACCTCCACAATGGGCAGCTCAGCCTGGAAAACCTGAACAGTATCGGCCAAAAACATATTTCCCCATTCATCTGTGACCAATGCGGTGAAGATGCCGGGATCCGCGGTGGTCAATACCTGAGCACTATCGCCGTTGGACCATGAATAGTCTGTCCATTGATTCAATGTTATTTCCAGTGAATCGCCTCCACAAAGTGTAAGTCCATTCGATGTGCTCATCGCGACAGGTCGCGATGTTCCTTCCACCAAATGCAACTGTTGGTTGGCGGGAATGCGATACCACCGGTCGATAATTCCGGAAGGCCAGTGCACAACCATCGAATCTACAACGGTCTCTGAACCAAGTCCAAAAAACTCACTGAAACTGCTCTGAGCTAGATAACCCTCGCCACAAAACGTATAGCGCGATTGCATTTGGTTGTTACTATAACAATCTATCCATGATGAAACACCATCGCGATTCGATTCAACACCTTCCAGCGTGACCTTCATCCAATTGTTAGAATTAGGAATTGCTCGCCACATGGAAGAGTAGCTCGGAATTGTTTTAGAAACAGCCAAATCGGCCAGACCATCTCGGTTAAAATCTCCCATTGCGGCCGATCGACTCCAACCATCATCGGAAGAAATTCCAGCAGAGTCATTCGCTAGCGTAAACTCCTGCCCGGAGTTTAAATAAAGAAAATTCTGTCCGGGCAATGAGATATGCGGTGTAGAGCAGATATGCAGGTCTTGCAAGCCATCCCGATTAGCATCAATGAACAAGGCGCTCCAACAAAATCTGTTTAATGTCGTGCCTTGTTCGACATTCACATCCGAAAAAAAGGATGCGTCATCATTTCTCTTGTGGTAATTTCCGGAAGTGCCATTTGTAATGTATACATCCAAATCACCATCATTATCGTAGTCATCGGATGTTGCCGTCATGGAAAACAAATAATCATCGAGATTGATTTGCGCCGCAATTTCAGTGAATGTCCCATCCCCATTGTTGTGATAGAAATAGTTGGGTACTTCCAATCTGTCGTTAGTTACAAAAAGATCCGGATACAAATCGCGATTGTAATCCATCCAAATGGCCATAAAGGTATAATTCTGCATAGGTGCAAACCCTGCAATCAAGGTTACATCGGTGAATACTGCATTGCCCTCATTGCGGTACAAGCGATTATTAGAATTGCCAAATCCCATAAAATCCGCATCGTATGTGCACACGAACAAGTCAAGATCCCCATCTCGATCGTAGTCTCCCCAGCTATGTCCATAGCCCACGATTGTTTCCTGCGGAATACCGGAACCAGCCGGAAGGGGAATAAGGCCGCTTGATTCTCTTCTAAATAATTGGATAGGGATATTAAAACCGGTGAGCGACAAATCGCGATCGCCATCGTTATCAAAATCAACCCACGTGAGTTGCTTCATCTCACCTGTTTCCGTAATTCCCAGCGGCCAGGGTTGCAGTTGTCCCTCAATGCTTCGAAGGAAGGTTGGTACGTCGCCATTCTGACAATAGAGCACATCATCCCAGCCATCCTTGTCGAAATCAGCTATCGATACTCCGCCGCCATAATAACCGCCGGTGTATCGGTGTGTTTCGCCCCCAAGTATAAATTGGGGTTGCCAGAATTGCGCATTCGCAGCAAAATGCAGGCATACCATCCAGCACAGCTGCAGCATCAGGAAGCTATGTGCTAATCTGTTCAATGCACAACCATGAGTCGACGCTCCATTATGCATCGCTCACTGCGTATGCGCAGCATATACGTGCCGGGAGCCCAATCCAATGTTTGAATGAGCGATTTGCGATTGTATGAAGCTACCATTTTACCGGTAATATCAAATACCTCGATAGCATCAGCTAAGGCACCATTCAATAAAACCCGAACTTCATCGCTGGCCGGATTGGGCCATACCTGCAAGTCTTGAGCATCCATTTCGAAAACTCCGGTTAGAATGGTGAGATCCAATGTTACAATGCTGTCACAACCGGCAGCATTAGTATATACAAACTCGAATATTCCGCTTTCGGTGTAATCAACACCTTCATAGGTATAGATGCTGTCTGCAGTTATTTCGATGGTTGTTTCCGAATCGTATGCGCAGGACCCATCATCGAATGTAGCTGCTGAATCGAAATTACATGCGTTGCTATCAGTACAACCCGTAATTTCAAATAAGTCGCACAATCCGTTTGCATTTACATCGATGTATTCGCAACTACCTTCCAATAAGCAACCCGCATCGGGGTCGAAGTTACAAGCGCTCTGATCATTGCACCCCGGGAAAACACAGGTATTGTTTTCGGTCGTAGCAAGCGGATTGAAGTTACATGCTGAAGGATAGGTGCATCCAAGAACCTGATAGATACAATTTCCATCGTCTTCATTGGCCTGAGCATCATAATTGATTGCAAGCGGGTCTAAACACCCCAGCAGGCAGGAACCATCAAATTGTGTAGCCAACGGATTGTATTGTGAAGAAGCAGGATTTGTGCACCCTTCAATTTCAAGGCAGTTACATACGCCATCACCATCTGTATCAATCAAACAAGCACCATTGCAATCAACGCATGATGCGGTGGGATACGTGCATGATCCATCTTCCTGGTTTGCACTTGCATCGTAATTGCAAGCCTCTATATCCATGCAACCCGGATAGATACAAGAGCCATCATCAAATGTTGCGTTCTCATCGTAGTTGCTGGCCGCCGCATCTGTACAACCTTCTATTTCGGACTCGTCACAAACGCCATTGTTGTTTACATCCTGAATACAATTTCCGTTGCAATCGAAGCCTGCAGGGGCGTAAGTGCAAGTACCATCATCGCACCCTGCGAAAGGCTCGTAGTTACATGCTGACTCATCAGTACATCCGGGAAATACGCATGATCCATTATCTGCGATTGCAAAGCTTTCATAGTTACAAGCCAATGGATCAGTGCAGCCTTCGTAGGCGCAAGATCCATCATCGAATGTAGCGGATGGGTTAAAGTTTATGGCGCCGGGGTCGGTGCATCCGGATTCATCAAGTTCATCGCAAATACCATTTTCATTCAAATCACTCAAGCAGTTTCCATTGCAATCAAGATAAATCTCAGTGGGATAAAGGCAAGAGCCTTCCACAAAATCGATGGCCGTCGGATCGTAATTACATGCCAAAGGATCGGTGCAGCCGTCGAGGATACACGAGCCATCATCACAAATTGCATTCGGATCATAATTGGAAGCGTTGGGGTTAGTACATCCGTTGGTTGGAAGAACTACAATTTCGATCCAGGTAGTATCTGAGCAGCTGCTGCCGCTGATTGCGGCAGTGCTTCCCACCAAATACGTTCCCGGTTCATTGTATTGAAACGATAGATTGCTGTTACTTGAAGGAATCCAATTTCCACCATTACCGAAATTCCAACTAAATATGTCGGCGTTACCTGACGCTTGCTGAAAGAACGTTATAGGCTCACCGGCACACACCGTATCAGCACTAGCTTCTATTTGTGCTATCGGTGCTTCAATAATGGTGATTGTAATACTTGCATTTGCTACTCCACAGAAGTTTGAGTCAGCGAGTGCAACGGTGTAAGTGCCCGCACCAGGGAATTCCACGGTATATTCTGAATTCAAAGGTGAGGGTGTCCAGTCAATGATACTGTCCTGTTCTGAATCCCAGTAATTACCAAAGTTCCATGATTCATAACGCTGAAAGACATTTCCCTGAAAAGCACAATTGCGAATGGTTGTATTCGTGAATGTAACGGTTGTATTTGGATAGCACAACGTAGTGGCAGAAGCAGCAATAGCGGCCTGATCGACATCCCAAACTAACACGGGTGTATAAGTCGATGTTGAGTTCTCTCCTAGTAGCATGCTGCACATGTTTTGAGCGGTAAGAGTCACCTGTGTTTCACAATCTACCGTTCCTGATTGATAGGTATGCGAAACAACCTGTCCTGCATTGGCATAATCGAACGTTACAGCTGGAGAACCATCACCAAAATCCCAGGTGAATTGAGTGGTCGCTGTAGCATTCAAAGAAGAGTTTATAAAATCAATGGTTTTAGGAGCGCATCCCTGTGCTGCACTTCCTTCAGGAATCTCAATAATAGCCGATACAGCCTCCTCCATTGTGACTGTACCTGTTACCGCGCAGCCGCTGGATGTTTCAGTGATTGTTATAGTATATGTTGCCGCTGCTGCAGTATAAACGTGATTTTGAATCTCGGATGGACTCCATATCGAGCCGTCAGTTGTCGTTGATCCATCGCCCCAGTCAATTGAAAAGCCCTCCCAGGTATCGGGTGAACTTAGATCCAAGGAAAAATCGCTGCTCGCGCAAGCATACCATGAAGGATTTTCTGAGGTTTGTCCATTACTATCAAACACAACAGGGCAATTTCCATCACAATCGGAATTGGGCTCAGGGAATATGCAAGATTCGTCGGAGCATCCTGCAGCAGGATCATAATTACAAGCTGTTGCATCGTTGCAACCGGGATAGGTGCAAGAACCATCATCGCACGTTGAAGTTGCATCAAAGTTACATGCATCCGAATTTGTGCAACCCGTGTTAGTTGCCACCACAATTTCAACCCAAATAGTATCCGAACATCCGTTTTCAAAACCAACCGCGCTGCCAATAAGATAACTACCGGGGGTATTGAATTGATAATCCACATTACCCGAACCTGAAGCAAACCAAGCTTCACCAATATCAAAATTCCAACTGAAAAAGTCAGGTGTTCCGGAAGCTTGTTGAATGAATGTTACAACCTGTCCTACACATACAGTATCATCGCTTGCCTGAATTTGAGCTAAAAGACAAGAACCATCGTCTGTCGTAGCATTTGGGTCATAATTACAAGAAAGTTCACTAGTGCAACCGGGTATGGAAAAAATACATGAGCCATCATCGAAAGTGGCTAACTGATTATAATTTAGAGCCGCCGGATCTGTGCAACCGGGAATAACGCCTTCACAAACGCAATCAGCGTTGTAAGTGTCCTCAAAGGTTTCATCATTATTATCATTGCATGCGTCACCGCTGAATAAGCAAGTTCCATCATCGATTGTTGCCTGCGGGTTATAGTTGCAAGCAAGCTGGAACGTGCACCCGGTAATTTGAACCGGTGTTCCTTCGCAATAACACTCAGCCACGATAGCATCATCTGTGGTAAGCGGATTACTATCATCGCAAGGAGCGCCTGTAAACAAACATGAGCCGTCTTCCAAATTAGCTGAAGGTTCAAAGTTGCACGCTAGCGGATTGGTGCACCCGAATACATCCAAAACAAGTTCTCCAGCGCAAATGCATTCAACATTGAATTGATCATTAACGGTTTGAGAATTTCCATCGCTACAGGCATCACCGGGGTATGTGCAGCTTCCATTATCAAATACAGCAATCGAGCTGTAGTTACATGCGGTTTCATCGGTGCATCCCTCGACCTCCTCGATTGGAGTCCCCAAGCACACACAATCGCTATTCATAAGATCGAAAATCGTTGACTCATCACCATCATCGCAATTGTCGCCGGGAAACAAGCAACTAGCATCGTCGATAGTAGCCTCAGGATTGAAGTTGCAGGCGGACTCAGAAATACAACCATCAATAGCTAATTCACCAATGCATACACAATCGACTCCTACGCTGTCGTTCAGTGTAATAGATAATCCATCATCGCATGGCATTCCCACAACCAAGCAGCTGCCATCGTCGGCCAAGGCTTCGGGATTATAGTTACACGCATCCGGATTGGTGCATCCGTCGATCAATGCATTTTGCAATGGCTGATGAAACCCTTGCGTCAAAATAAAATCGCCACCAGAAAGAGTTGCAGTAAATGATTCACCAAGTGAGTAGTCCAGCTCAAAATCTTCTGATTGAAAAGTGCTCCCTGCGGAAACTAATGCGGTCGGACTTAGATATTGCGCTCTAAGAGTAAAAGTAAAAACAAGTAGAAAAATGCAGTAAAAAAATTTCATACAGTTTTGGTTAAATAGGTAAGCCTGTAACTAGGTAAAGGTACAATTTTAAGAGTAAAAATAACAATACTATCTGATGTTAATTACCTGAAAAGTATTTCATGTATTTCAAACCATCCGAAACATAATATGGACTATGTGTCTGAGATCTGCCATTCATAGGAAAACGCTTACCTGTGTTGTGAATATGAAATGCGTCTTTCCATTTCGAATTTTTCAAAAAACTGCCATACTCATTTTTAATCCATCTGGCACCATAATAACAGGCGTCATCATCATTGCTAAGGTCTTCAATTGAAATATCAATTTCAAAAACCTTATAACCCATGAGTTGAAATGGTCCCCAGCTCGTTGCCAAAGCTCGAATTTCATCTTCATCCATCTCCTCAAGATCGGATTGAGTCACATGTTGATATTTTCTGCGTTTACCCTGTTTCACCTTCATTAACTCTTTGAACACATGAGGTTCAAATCGCTGACCTGCAGGCTTTTCACCACTGCATTCAAGCACAGCTAATGCCATCAGGTATTCATAGGGTAAGTCCATCTCTTCCGAAATTTGTCGCACTTGTTCACCATAGTTATGCTCGCACCATTGCAAGGTTGAAACACCTATTGGTCTTGGATTCACGGGTAAAACAATGCCCAAAGCTTTTCGTGTCCATTCGGCTATATCGTATCTAAAATAAAGGACAGTGGTGAGCAGCAGGGTAACCGGAAGCATCCACTTCCAATGTGCTTTACATACACCAAGCAGCTTATTCATATGCGCGAAACGAATGCACGAAACAAAAAATTGCCAATCCCGATCAATGTGTAAAATGCTCCACCCGATCGTTGGGTGATTTAAACAAAATGGCAAATAGAACGGCCACCACCAAGGCATAACCGGCAAAAGTCAGCCAGATGCCGTTCCAAAGTTTTTCACCCTCATGCGTAAAGTACGCATCGATAATCCAACCGCTAACAGTGCTTCCCAGAAAGGCCCCCACTCCATTCGTCATCATCATGAATAAACCCTGGGCGCTTGATCGAATGGACGCGTCGGCGTTTGACTCTACAAAAAGAGAACCCGAGATATTGAAGAAATCGAAGGCCATTCCATACACAATGCACGACAGTACAATCATCCAAAGCCCACCGGCCGGGTCGCCATAAGCCAACAATCCGAAGCGCAGAACCCAAGCCAACATGGACATTAGCATAACCTGTTTGATTCCGAATCGCTTCAGGAAAAAAGGTATGGTGAGAATGAACAAGGTCTCTGAAATTTGAGAAATCGACATGATGATGGTAGAGTACTTCACCACCAGTGAGTCGGCATATTCCGGAAAACGCTTGAAGTCGTCCAGAAAGGAATCACCATACATATTCGTAAGCTGCAAGGCAGCTCCTAAAAACATGGAGAAGATAAAAAACAAAGCCATCCGGTAATTGGCCAACAAACGAAATGCACCAAATCCGAGTTGATCGAGGAATGAAGCGTCTTTTGCTATGCTCCTCTGTGGCTTACAAGCTGGCAACGTGAATGAATAAACACCCAATGCAATGGCGGCTACAGCAGCTATAATGAACTGATTGGCATTTGCCTTACTGCCTGTAATATTGGTAACCCACATCGCCACGATGAAACCAATAGTACCCCATACCCGAATGGGTGGGAATGCTTTAACTACATCATATCCTCCATCTTTCAACAACCGAAAACTAATGGAATTCGACAATGAAATCGTCGGCATATAGCAAATCATTGCTGCAAAAATTACATAATAAAGCGAATCAGGATTATCGACACCAGGTACCAGAAACAGAATCAACCCATACAAAATATGAAGCACACCATACAGACGTTCAGCATTCACCCATCGGTCGGCGATGATACCGGTTATAGCAGGCATGAAAAGCGACGAAAGCGCGAGCGTACTGAATATAGCGCCAAACTGCGCACCTGTCCAACCTTTGGCATTGAAACAATATGTGCCAATTGTAATAAGCCATGCGCCCCATACAAAGAACTGCATGAAGCCAAGGGTGGTGAGGCGGAATCTTATCATGATTACGGATTACGAATTACGGATTACGAATTATGGATTACGGATTATGGATTGCCATTGCGAATTAATTCGTAATTCGTAATCATCTCAATTATCTAACAAGTTTTTTATACTTTATCCTATGCGGTGTAGTATCACCTAGACGTTTCTTTTTGTTTTCTTCGTACTCGCTGAAGTCGCCTTCGAAGTAATATACTTGAGAATCGCCTTCAAATGCGAGTATATGGGTGCAAATGCGATCGAGGAACCAGCGGTCGTGGCTAATAACTACAGCACAACCGGCGAAGTTCTGAATACCTTCTTCCAACGCTCGCAACGTATTCACGTCAATATCGTTGGTCGGCTCGTCGAGGAGCAACACATTGGCTTCCGTCTTCAAGGTCATAGCCAAATGCAATCGATTGCGTTCACCTCCTGAAAGAACACCGCACTTCTTTTGTTGATCGGCGCCTTGAAAATTAAACTTACTGCAATAGGCGCGCGCATTGATGGTTTGGCCACCGATATCAATTATTTCATTACCCCCGCTTATTACTTCATACACGCTCTTCTCGGCATCGATTTCCTTGTGGCGCTGATCCACATAGCCAATCTTTACCGTATCACCAATTCGAATGCTTCCTTCATCGGGAGTTTCCTCGTTCATAATCATTCTGAACAGCGTGGTTTTACCTGCGCCATTCGGACCGATGATACCAACGATACCGGCCGGAGGCAATTTGAATGAAAGATGGTCAATCAACAAGCGATCTTCAAAGCCCTTGGTAACTCCCGTAAATTCAATGACGTCATTACCAAGGCGAGGTCCATTCGGAATCGGAATCTCCAGTTTGGCTTCTTTCTCTTTCTCGCCCTCACTCATCATGCGATCATAGTTCTGCAAGCGCGCCTTGTTCTTAGCATGGCGCCCCTTTGGATTGGTGCGCACCCACTCCAACTCGCGTTCGAGAATTTTGCGTCGCTTACTTTCTTGCTTTTCCTCTTGTGCAAGGCGCTTGGCCTTTTGCTCTAACCACGACGAATAATTTCCCTGATACGGAATGCCCTCTCCCCTATCCAATTCCAGAATCCAACC
>JAURKF010000107.1 GCA_030831885.1 Flavobacteriales bacterium | reverse complement strand
TTTCTGTATGACCAGAAGAAGAAGATGAAGGAGATTAAGGCTAAGCAAACGAATGTCACTACCAAGGAAATTCGTTTCGGCCCGAACACCGACGATCACGATTTTGATTTCAAACTGAAGCACGCGAAGGCGTTCTTGCAGGAGGGAGCTAAAGTGAGAGCCTATGTGCACTTCAAAGGCCGCTCAATTGTTTACAAAGATCGCGGTGAAATTTTATTGACGCGTTTCATTCAGGAACTCATGGAATACGGTCTTCCTGAACAAATGCCCAAACTCGACGGAAAGAGAATGTTTATCATTATCAATCCGAAGAAAAAATAACAACGGAAGTAATTTTTAATAATCAATACAATGCCTAAATCAAAAACCAAGTCCGGCGCGAAGAAGCGATTCAAGCTCACCGGCACAGGAAAGATTAAGCACAAGAAGGCGTTCAAGAGACACATCCTTACCAAGAAGGAAACTGCGCGCAAGCGTGCCCTCGGTAACGATGCAATCGTGCACCCAGCTGATGCTAAATCAATCAGGAGACAATTGCTCGTCCCAACCGCTTAATCCCGGTAAAACAGAGCAGGTAAGTTTAACCCGACACTTGGTCTTAAGAGCAGCATAACACCTGCCGCCAACGTCAAAAAACAACAACACTATGCCACGCAGTAAAAATGCAGTAGCCTCCAGAGCCAGGAGAAGAAAAGTCTTAAAATTGGCTAAAGGGTATTTCGGTTCACGTAAGAATGTATGGACCGTTGCCAAAAATGCAGTAGAAAAAGCGTTGACCTATGCATATGTAGGTCGTAAACACAAGAAGCGCAACTTCCGCTCTCTGTGGATTGCCCGTATCAATGCCGGTGTGCGTCCGTATGGAATGTCATACTCTGAGTTTATGGGTAAGGTTCACAAAAACGGTATTGAATTGAATCGTAAGGTGCTTGCCGATTTGGCGATGAATCACCCCGAGGCGTTCAAAGCAGTTGTGGACAAAGTGAAATAAGCGTTAACGCCCATCACAATATCAAAGAGCGCACTTTTCGGTGCGCTTTTTTTTTACTTTATTCTGAATTCAACCACCACACTCGTTCTCTTGGAGCGGAAGTGCGGGTTACTTTTGTTGTCCACCAAAAAAATGCTTATGAAATCAATGTTGCTTCGATTGATTTATCTATGTGTGCTTTCCATGGTATCGCTGGCGGTATCGGCTCAGGAAAACTCGGTTGCAAAGACGATTGATGAATTCCCATCCGATGCGGTATGGATGAACATTGACTACAAGCTTACCATGCCGAATCTCCATGAGAAAATCGCCATCGTGGTTATCAGTGATGAGCGCTGTGTGGAATGCAGTTATTATTTGCGTCAGCTCGAAACAATCGCTCAAAAAACACCTGCAATACAATTGGTCGAAGTAATGCGCGCCGACACTACGAATCCGCTTTCGCGCAATCATTTGCTCAATTACATTCAGCGCAACGCATATACACATCCGATAGGAGTATTTTCTGATTTGAAGGGATTCAAGGATATTTCGATTTCTTCTGCTCCATTTTTTATTTTGTATGAAAAGGGCAATCGCACGATGATGCAGGGCGGACACGATGGATTTGTGGCCGTCACTAAACGCATCGAGATTCTGAATGAGCAAGGAAATGTTTTTAATACATGTGTACAGTTTCAGTTCAGGCCCTCGTATGAGGTTACCTCGTTTGCCAACCCTGTTGTTGAAACACCCTCTTACATTGCGTATGAAGAGGGGGGCGATCATATTTACCTGAACGATGCAGCCCATAATCGGTTGATTGAATTTGATGATAATGGAGCTGTTTCACGACTAATTGGTTCTACGATGCCCGGTTATTTCGATCAGCTATTGTACACTTCATTGTTTAATCGTCCGGGGGGAATGGTGCATTCAAATGGCAAATTATTCATTGCCGACACGCATAATAACCGCGTGCGGGTAATCGATATGAATACGGAAGAGGTTACCTCTTTTCTGGGTAATGGCTACATTACCTGGAAGCGCGTGAAGTCGATTGACGCGCGTTTCGAACCCCTCGGCATGCCTATGGATCTTGCGGTTCTTGCCAATAAGCTATATGTCATAAGTGCTACGACGAACCAGATTTTTGAAGTTGATATGAAAGATGGTGCGGCTAAGCTCTTATGTGACCTGCCGGCTGAGAATGTTGGACTATTGCGCAATTGCCCTGTCAACATCAATGCAGGTACCAATGTGCTATATGTTACGATGGCTGACGGAAAGGCATTTAAAGTAGATCGCAAGGGAAAGGTATCAGACATTAAACGCGGTAATTCCCATCGATTTGCTTCGGTATGCGAATGGAAGAATGGAGTAGTGGGTGTCACCAAAGATGGTCGCGTATTGCATTTGGAAGAAGGCAAAGATTGGGTAGTTGTAGGAGAAACGGAAGTGGATGGTGTAAAGAAAAATGAAGTGCGTGTGCAGGCTCCTTCGGATATAATGTCGAAGTCGGGTGACTTGTATATCGTGGATAGCGACCGCCACTTAGTGCGCATGATAGGCTCGGTGAGCGATAAACTCATGAAGAATTTCTGGTTCAGACCTTCTCAAGAATTGATTGGTTTTGATGTGGCCAATACAGGTGGCGATTTGGTGCAGCTCGACACGCTCTTTTTGGCCAATCAACCGGTTGAGTTGAATCTGATACTGGATCTTGAGGGTTATAAAATTGTTCCTCAAGGGCAAAATGAGGCGATGACCATTGATCCGACCGGTAAGATAAAAGTTGGTTCTGAAACGATTCGAAAAGAAGAAATAACGCTGAAGGTAGATCCTGATTTTCCGGATCCGGACATTTATCTCGAAGTGTATTTAACGCTTGAGCACCCGGAGAATAAAGGACTTTTTCTCATCAAGCGCGCTTATCTGGTGACACCTGTGGTAAAAGTTGAAAGTGCTGAGACCAGGCAGGA
>JAURKF010000106.1 GCA_030831885.1 Flavobacteriales bacterium | reverse complement strand
GCCTTTTTAACAGGCTTCTTGGAAACGGCTTTTTTGGCTACTTTTTTTGTTGCCATGGTTGGTGAGTTAATTTAGTTTGAATAGTGCAATTTTAGTCGGCTTACCTTCTTCAATCTCAACATCGTAACCCTCATTCAGGGACTCTATCAACTCCAATTGCTCGGCTAAAATCTGAGTGCGAATATATTCGGAATTTGAAGCAACTGCGTCACGAATTGCATCGCTTGATATAATCTTGACGTTTATTCGGTCGGTTACCTCAAAACCGGCCTCTTTTCGCAGGTTTTGCACCCGATTCACGATTTCGCGGGCCACGCCCTCATTCCGAAGCGAATCATTCAACGTTATGTCAAGCGCTACAGTCAAAGAACCTTCGTTGGCGACCTTCCATCCGGGAATATCTACAGGAATGATTTCAACATCCTCCGGAACAAGCTCAATTACCTCGCCTTCGGCAGGCACTTCATAACGACCCATGGCCTCAATTTCCCGGATAATATCATCAGCGTGCTGCTGTGCGAATGCCTGCAATGCCTTCATGTGCTTTCCGCACTTTTTGCCCAGTGTCTTGAAATTTAGCTTCAAATTCTTTACGATACGCGCTTGCGATTCATCCACCAACTCTAGCGTCTTCACATTCGTTTCCGCCAAAATGATTTCAGATACGGCCTCGATTCTTTCCTTATCGCTGGCATGAAGCACCGGAATACGAATGGCACTCAGCGGCTGACGTACCCGCAAATTCTCCTTCTTGCGGATGGAAAGCACCATCGAGGAAATTTTCTGAGCAAAGTCCATGCGGCTCTCCAGCTCTGCATCCATCTTAGTTTCATCGGTACGCACCAGCAAACTGAGGTGCACAGATTCATATTTTAAAATCCCGCTAATCGAGGTTGAATTTGCGCGTGCGCTTTCCGTCAGGTTGCGATATAACCAGTCTGAGAAGAAAGGTGCGAACGGCGAGGCAAGTTGCGCGACAGTCAGCAAACATTCGTGCAAGGTTTGATAAGCTGCCTTCTTATCCGTGCTCAATTCACCATGCCAGAATCGCTTGCGCGAAAGGCGCACATACCAATTAGACAGATGCGCATCCACAAATTCTTCAATTTCACGCGCAGCCGAGGTTGGATTAAAATCATCGAGGCAATCAGTCACCGTGCGAATCAGATTATAGAGCTTGGAAATAATCCAGCGATCGAGCTCACTGCGCTCTTTAAGTGGCAACGTTTGCGAGCCATCGATTACATAGTGATCGATATTAGCATAGATGGCAAAGAAGCCATATGTGTTGTATAGTGTACCGAAGAATTTGCGCTGCACCTCAGCAATTCCCGCCACATCAAATTTTAAGTTGTCCCAGGGTTGCGCGTTGGTTATCATGTACCAACGAGTAGCATCCGGGCCGTATTTGGCTATTGTGGTAAACGGATCGACCGCATTACCCAGGCGCTTCGACATCTTGTTGCCATCCTTGTCGAGGACAAGGCCATTCGATATTACGTTTTTGTATGCTACCGAATCGAAACACATCGTAGCGATAGCGTGCAGTGTATAAAACCAGCCTCGCGTTTGGTCAACACCTTCCGCTATGTAATCCGCCGGAAATGCTTTACCGGTGTCAATAAGATCTTTGTTCTCGAACGGATAGTGCAACTGCGCATAAGGCATGGCACCACTGTCGAACCAAACGTCAATCAAATCCGATTCTCGGCGCATGGGTTTGCCCGATGCAGAAACCAGCACGATATCATCCGCATAGGGTTTATGCAAATCGAATCGGTTATAGTTCTCCTTGCTGTTGTCGCCGGGCACGAAATCCTTCAATGGATTTTCTTTCATGAGGCCCCCTGCGATACTCTTTTCAATTTCCTGCTTCAGCTGCTCGGCGCTGCCAATACACATGGCCTCTGCGCCATCTTCGCTGCGCCAAATGGGAAGTGGAATTCCCCAAAAACGTGATCGGGACAAATTCCAGTCGTTCGCGTTCTCGAGCCAATTACCGAAACGGCCTGTACCGGTCGATTCAGGTTTCCAATGGATGGTATTGTTCAACTCCACCATGCGCTCGCGCACGGATGGAATCTTGATAAACCAGGAGTCGAGCGGATAGTAGAGTACCGGCTTATCGGTGCGCCAGCAATGCGGATAATTGTGCTCGTATTTCTCCTTTTTGAAAAGCTTATTTTCGTTTTGAAGCTTCAGACAAATACGTTCGTCAACACTGAGGTAATTAAGCTTCGATGTGTCTTTGATAAAGCCTGAAAGACTCTTTTTTTGACGCTCAAGTTCGCTTGTTTTTTGTTCTTCCGAATAGTAATCCTCCTTCACGAATTCTTCTCCGAAGAGAAACACTCCATCGCTTACCTCCGGTAAGAAGCGACCTCGGCGATCCACCAAGGTCAGGGAATCAATTCCATTTTGCTTGGCCACACGGAAGTCATCTGCACCAAATGAAGGCGCGATGTGCACGATACCTGTTCCGTCTTCGGTGGTGACAAAATCTCCCACGATAACGCGAAACGCATCGCCCTCGGGCTGAACGAATGGCAGCAACTGATGGTATTTTGTGCCTACAAGTGTTTCACCTGAAAAAGAAGAAAGCACTTCAAAAGGCACTTGTTTGTCGCCCTGCTTGTATTCTTCAAACTTCAACTCGGCTTGCGCAGGTGTGAAATACTTCGCCAAAAGCTCCTTGGCGAGCACAACCTGAACGGTAGCACCAGAATAATGATTGATGGTTTTCACCAACACATATTCGATGTTCTTTCCCACCGCCAACGCAGTGTTGCTTGGCAAGGTCCATGGCGTGGTCGTCCAAGCGAGTATGTAGGTAGGAAGCCCGCTTGCGGTGAGCGGCTGAAGCGTTGATTCCTTCACCTCAAACATTGCCACTGCGGACGTGTCTTTTACATTGCGGTAGCAACCCGGCTGATTCAATTCGTGTGAACTCAATCCTGTACCTGCTGCGGGTGAGAAGGGCTGGATGGTATAGCCCTTATACAATAGGCCTTTGTTGAACAACTGTTGCAACAACCACCACACGCTTTCTATGTATTTATTGTCGTAAGTAATATAGGGGTCGGTCATATCGACCCAGTATCCCATGATGCGCGTAAGTTCTTCCCACTTATCCGTGTACTTCATCACCTCGCGCCGGCATGCATGGTTGTATTCCTCTACTGTGATTTTCTTGCCGATATCTTCTTTGGTAATACCCAGTGTTTTTTCTACGGCAAGCTCAATGGGCAAACCATGCGTGTCCCAGCCGGCTTTGCGCTTTACCTGTTTACCATTGAGGGTTTGATAGCGACAAAAGATATCCTTGATGGTGCGTGCCATAACGTGGTGGATGCCGGGCATACCATTGGCACTAGGAGGACCTTCATAAAAAACAAATGGATTATCCTCGCTGCGTTCTTCTATGCTTCGTTCAAAGATTCGACGGGCATCCCAGAACGCCATAATCTCGTCGGCGATTGCCGGTAATTGAAGGCCCTTGTATTCGCGATAAACTTGAGACATGATGGGGATTGAAAAGGTTCGCGAAAATAAGAAGAATGCAGTGAAGTAGTGAAGTAGTGAAGTAGTGATGCAGATAAGCAGCACTTCAACTCTCTATTTCACCGCTTCACTACTTCACTGCTTCACTACTTGACTACACCTTCGAAATTTTAATCATATTCGTCATTCCCTGCTCGCTGATTGGCATAGAGGCTAAGTGAATGATGAAATCACCGTCTTTGATAAGGCTGTTTTTCTTTAAGAAGAAACGAATGTCTGCAATTGTCTGGTCCGTGCTCACCATTTTATCGTAATAGAAAGCGTGTACACCCCATGCCAGGCTCATTTGCGTGAGTATCTTTTTATTGCTGGTGAAAACGAAAACGTTCGCGTTGGGGCGCCAGCTGGATATTCGATATCCTGTGTAACCACTGAAAGACATGGTTACCAGTGCAGATGCCTGCACACGAGCAGCCAGGCGGCATGCGCTGTAGCATACACTGTCGGTCATGAAACGATTAATATCAATATCGTTCGGCATTTCCTCGTGATAATAAATACCACCGTATGTCTCGGCCTCCGTGATAATTCTGTTCATGATTTTCACGGCCTCGGCAGGGTACTTACCCACAGAAGTTTCGCCGCTGAGCATTACAGCATCGGCACCATCGAGCACCGCATTGGCTACGTCAGTAACCTCGGCGCGTGTAGGCGTCATATTCGTCACCATGCTCTCCATCATCTGGGTAGCCACAATAACAGGCTTAGCCGCAGTGACGCATTTCTTCACAATTTTCTTTTGAATAAGGGGAACTCTTTCCAAGGGTATCTCTACACCTAGATCGCCACGCGCAACCATTACCCCGTCCGTTTCTCGGATGATGTCGTCGATTTGATCCACAGCTTCCGGTTTCTCAATTTTGGCTACCACTTTAGAGTGCTTTCCTGAACGTGCAATTATTTCCTTGAGAGCAACTACATCCTCCGCATTGCGCACAAAGGACAATCCAATCCAATCGATGTCGTTGCGCAGTGCAAATTCCAAGTCGGCCAAATCTTTTTCAGAAAGTGAAGGCAGAGAAACCTTCGTGTTGGGCAAGTTCAGTCCCTTTTTGGAGGAGAGTGGGCCTCCCTGAATGATTTCGCATTCCACCGTATCCTTTCCATTGGTGGTAAGTATAAGCAACGCAAGTTTGCCATCATCCAGCAACACCGTTTCGCCGGGCTTCACATCCTGAGCAAACTCTTTATAATTGGTGTATATGACCTTATCAGTGCCTATTTGTTTGGTAGT
>JAURKF010000105.1 GCA_030831885.1 Flavobacteriales bacterium | reverse complement strand
GATTTCAATGGTAAGAAGTACACCCCAATCCAGTTTCGCGATGAATTAAAAATAAACGCGAATGACTATGTGAGCTTAACTTCATTTACACATCATCCATACTATGTCCCTTTTGTGCTCGAGATTCCCGACAATTGGGCAAAAGGAAGCTTCTATAATGTGCCGTTGCAGGATTTGGAAAGGATTACGAATAATGCACTCGACAATGGATTCACTATAGCTTGGGATGCTGATGTAAGTGAACCCGGATTCTCGCATTCAAATGGAGTTGCCATCGTTCCTGCAGCTGCACCTAAAAAGGAGGAGTGGTGGACGACTATGCATACTGAAGTTACTCCAACGGCAGAAATGCGTCAGGCAGCATTCGATCGTTTTGAAACAACCGACGATCATCTCATGCACATTGTTGGAAAGTCGAAAGACCAGCAGGGTAATAATTATTATATCACGAAAAACTCATGGGGACCGTCGAACCCATTCAAGGGCTATCTGCACGTTTCGGATAATTATTACTTGATGAAAACGGTGGGTATCGTTGTGCACAAGGACGCTATACCTGCCGAATTGCTCACCAAACTTGGATTGAAATAATTCATGAAGAGATTTGGCGCATTATCGATTGGTCAGAAAATCTGGCGCTTTCTGTGGCTCTCTGTCTGTATTTTTTTTGGAGTGACTTTTCTGTGGGTGCTGGCGCTCAAGTGGATTAATCCCCCAACTACTTATTTGCAACTTACAACTTCATGCAATGCAGGGGCAGAGTTTCACAAGCAATGGGTGGATGCCGATGGGATTTCCGGCCACATAAAATTGGCTGTTGTGGCAAGTGAAGACAATAATTTTATGAAGCACGGAGGAATTGATTGGGATGCCGTGGAAAAGGCTCGTGTTTACAATGAAACAGAGGGCAAGCGCAATGGAAAGTATCGCGGTGCAAGCACGATAACGCAGCAAACCGCGAAGAATGTGTTTTTGTGGCCCGGACAGTCCAAATTGAGCAAGTGGATTCGTAAGGGGTTTGAGGTTTACTTCACGTATTTGATCGAATGGCTTTGGGGTAAAGATCGTATTCTCGAAGTGTACTTAAACGTGATTGAAATGGGGCCTTGTAAATTTGGAGTTGCTGCTGCGGCAAAGGATTATTTTGGGGTAAGTGCTTCGGAACTTTCCAGGGAACAAGCGGCACTGATTGCTGCCTGTCTGCCCAACCCCAACAAATACAGCGTAGCAAAGCCCGGACCCTATATGAAAAGGCGCCAGTCACAAATTGTCCGTCTGATGCGCTTGATAGGTGATGATTACTTCAAAAGATATGGTAGCGATGTAGCCATAGAAGAGCGCCAAGCAAAGGAGAAGGATGTAGAGAAAAAGTTGCAACAATTACCCGATGACGACGTGCCCGCAATTGTGGATGAAACAGAAGAAGCAGTTGCACCCTACCAGCATCCGAAAGAGGAGCCGGCTAATCCGGAAAGTTTGGAGCCTACTCCGACTGAGGTTTCAGCCGATACCGCTTCTGATGGCTAAAAGCCAAACAATCCGCCCAATCGTATAATCGGGTTGGAGTAAGGTGAGTTCGGATCTTGAATGAGATCGTACATAATCATGGCGCTAAATCCAATGGGCCCTCCGCTTGCATAACCTGCCCCAACAAGCCAAACCGGCACATTCGCCAGAGATCTGTTTCCAAAATTGTCTCGGGCTTCGCGTCGAAGCATTTCAAATTCACTATGTGCAATCAATCGTTGAGCGATGTAAGCCCTTGACCAAACACTTCCACCAATCATGTTTTCGCGATAACCTCCCAAGGCTATGAAAGTGTAGTTTAGTCCTATTCCATTATACCAGCTAGGTGTTGTTCTATATCCAAGCATTGGACTCACCTGTAAATAGGTAGGGTTGCCAAAATATCCACCTAGGTTTCCTCCGAACACCAATCTGTCGCGCAGTGGCTTTGGGTTGTTTTTTTCTGCGTTTTTATTGATTGCAGTTGCATACTCATCCTCCGTGGTTTTTTGCGCATACAGTTGAACTGAGAATGCCAGCATTAAAATTGAAAAAAGAATACTATTGCGCATAATCAAAAATAATGGACCAAACACAAAATGACTGCGAAATGTTCTTTTCTTTCGCATGAAAATGTTGTTCGGTATGAGTGATCAAGAACGGGCTATTCGAATAGTAGATGCGATGTACAACAACGACCCTATGTCGCAATGGTTGGGAATTGAGCGCTTACAGGATGGGCCCGGTGTTTCTGTTTTGCGCATGAAAGTGCGCAAGGATATGCTCAACGGATTTTCAATTGCCCATGGTGGCATTGCATATAGTCTTGCCGACAGTGCACTTGCATTTGCCAGCAATGCACACGGAATTCAGGCTGTGTCTATTGAAACGGCTATTTCTCATGTTGCCCAGGCTAGAGAGGGCGACGTACTCATCACGCGGGTTGTGGAAAAAAGCCTTACAACGCGAACGGGTTTATACCATGTCGATGTGCTGAACCAGGAGGGCAAGGTGTTGGCTTACTTTAAAGGAACCGTATTTCGAACAGGGCGTTTGTGGGAAGTGTAGAATCTATGACTTGAATTTTACGAGTTGCTTCACGAAGGATTTACCGGCCTGTTCGATAATGATGTAATAATCACCGGCAGGGTAGTGAGCCAATTGAATGGAGCGTTTGTAAGTGCCTTGGGTAAGTTGTTTCTCATCATATAACAAGGTATGACCGGATTGGTCTTTGAGTTGAACGGTCACCGGTGAATCGGTTGGCAAGGAAAACTCGACTTCTACACTACTTTTAGAGACCAGAGGTATGAGCGAAAGTTGATTGAACACCAGTGAATTTGGCGAAAGCGCAAGTGATGTAAGCGTTTCATTGCTTGGGTCTTCCATGCGCAATAAATATGACGGATAGTTTTCCTGAGGTGTTGTAAAGCCTTCAATTGAAGGATTGATTCCGAAATTTCTGAACAACTCTTCCATTTGCTGCTGCAGATCATCACTGTCCATATTAAACTCGAAATCGTAGAAGTAGTTACCCTCGTCATCTATCCCTTTGAAGTCATGAAAAATCTGAAAATCATCGGAGGCGCTTTGTTTTCGTTTTCCGAGTGTGCCGGTAATATGTTTTTCCTTGCCATCACGCAGAATGAGCAGCTCTGCAGGACTTTCAGGTTTGCATTTACGAACTGCTCCCGATAGAGAAGCAAAGTCTCCAATTACCTCACTATTAAATTCTAAAATCACGTCGTCATCGAGCAATCCCATGGCTTCTGCGGGAGAATTAGTCTCGACGTTGATGCTCACGCCTGCTGTGGTTGTTTTACCGGATGGTGTAACACCCAAAAAAGCTGTTTCACTTCCTGTGAATCCCTGACCTGAGAGATTAAAAGGCTGCATAATCTTTATGGAATCACCCATTGTAAGATTGAACATAGTGATAGAGTCAGGGCCTAGTAGAAGATTGAACTGTCGTGTATTTGAATCGATTTTCGGCGATGGTTCTATTTCTGCTTTCAGCTTTTTCTTCTTTCCCGATCGATCAACATGTATGTGAAGTATGCCTCCTTCTGTAAGACTGTGCACTTGATCAATTACCTGACTAGCTTCGGTAATTTCATTTTTGTTTATTGAAAGGATGATATCGCCTGCTTGAAATCCCGCCTTTTCTGCAGGTGTGTTAGGAATTACTTCTGTAATAATTACTTGTTTTCTGCCTACGCACTTAGGCTGGCTGCATACAGATTCTTTGAGCATTACCCCCAGCGTTGGTTTTTTCTGGGAATATATTTTTTCTGGGAATCCAGGTAGCATAAATGAACGATTCCCTTGCTGCGATTGTGGGAATTCGCCATTGGAAAGAATATCTATTTCAATTTGCTGATCTATTAACGCATCCGTATTACCGGGATTGGCGTTCAATTCACGAAGCACATCCTGAAGACTGTTTTTGTCATCGATAATTACTTCTCGCGTCTCTTGCGACTCAACGCCATTAATGTTTTTCTTGATTTTGATTTGTGCTTTTTGCTGAGCCCAAATGCTGCCGGCAAGTGCAAAGCCCAGACAAAGTGTCGTGAATAAATTCTTGTTCATCTGTTATTTCGTTGGCCCGACGAAAGTAGGACGACAACCCCGAACACCTTTGTTAATGCATTCCAAAAGAGTGTTAATACTTAGTCTTTAAAAAACCACAACATACGACGGGGAATAAGGTGAACATCGGTGTAGTAGTAATGAATGATATCTTTATAACTATGGCCAAGCTGCGCCATTCGCATAGCCCCTTCCTGGCAAAGTCCGACACCATGGCCATAACCTTTTCCTTTAAATAAAACCTCATTAGATTTTATGGAAACATCGAATTGAGTAGAACGAAGTTTGAAGTCGGTGCGCATCGCCCTGCGCGGAATGAGCAGCGTTGAGTCATGGCAGTACATCGTATTGAATTCTCCAAGAATTCCGCCATCGCTGAGAGATGCCATATCTGCACTGGTCCGTTTTTGCCTGAGGTACGAATTCCATTTTTCTATGGGAACTGTTTTTTCCCAACGACTGTGTGGCATGCTTAGGCAGAAGGTATCCGGCCTGCCAACCAAGTAGGACACAGGCTTAGTCCAGGCTACTTCTGCGTTGATGGTATGCCCACCACAATTGCTGTGAAAAGCAGCGGTGATCATATTAATCTCGTGATCTACGATTATGATGTCCTCAGTGGCTGCCGCTGCTTTTTCAGCCAATACTTCTTTGCGCGCTTTTCCGTGATATACCTGGCAGTGTGTGCCGTCACAAATCTCATAACCCCCATCTGCATGACGGCTGCGATTATTGAGCGCGTATGTTCTGCTTATGACAGCTTGTACTTTGTAATATTCGAGTTCACTGCCCGTGCCGCTCTCAGCTTCTATCACGCCGGAGACATAGTCTTCTATATCGAGGCGATTAACGAGTTGAAGATGGCCATTGATGCAGAAGGCGATTAGCTCTCCTCGGTAAATCCGTTGACTAGCTTTATGCCCCGCCGGTTGTGCTTTGAATTCACCGGCATTGGCAGTTTTCCAGGTTATTTTTTTGAAACCCGTATGATTTTTCCCCGAAAAAAATATGTTAACCTTTCCCCCGATGGCAGTAATGTCGGCTGTTTGCCCTTGTCCCACGGAGAAGAGAATTTGATTATCGCCTAATATCTGGTAGCTTCCACTAGCAGGACTGATACCGCAACGTAAGTAATTTGACTGACAATGCAAGCCTACCAATATCGGATCAGCTAATGATGTGAGTTGGGCCACAACAGCCCATAACAGAAATATCCACCGCTTCATTGATGGCAAGTTACGGTTGCAGGTTGCCCTTCAAATTACCCTCTCGGATAATTTTCAACATAGCAATGGCAGTTCGTTGGGATGCGCCGCCTCCGCCGAGAACCGTATTCAATTCTTCATAATCGCGCTGAATACGAGCACGATTTTCTTTGTTTTGTAAAAGCGCCAAAAGTTCTGACTCCAATCGGCTTAGGTTGAAGTCATGTTGAATGAGCTCTGTAACTGCCGCACGATTGAGGATGAGATTAACGAGCGAAATGTATTTGATTTTGACAAGTCGCTTGGCTATTGCATATGAGATCGTTGAACCTTTGTAGCAGACCACCTGCGGTACACGATAGATGCCGGCTTCCAGGGTTGCCGTACCACTTGTGATGAGACCTGCAGCCGCATGTCGGAGTATTTCGGATGTTTGCCCAAATAATACAGGCACATCCCTGTGTTGAATGATAGTCGCATAGTATTCGGCCTGCTGAGAGGGTGCGCCTGCTATCACGAACTGATAGTCGGTGAAACGCTCGGTCATTTCGAGCATTACCGGAAGCATTGCAGCTATTTCTTGTTTGCGACTGCCGGGTAGCAAAGCAATCATCGGCCGACCGGCAAGTCCGTTTCGAAATCTGAATTCATTTTCTGTTTCGAGGCTCTGACTTATTTGATCAAGTAACGGATGACCAACGAAAGTCACCGGCATGGAGCGTTCTTCAAAATAAACCTTTTCAAAAGGGAGCACCACAAATAGGTGGTCAATGTGCTTTCGCATGGAATGAATGCGCTTCTCTTTCCAGGCCCAAACTTGTGGTGCTATGTAGTATAACACCGGTATTTTTCGGGCATGTGCCCACTTGGCAATGCGCAGATTGAAACCTGGATAATCAATGAGAACAAGCGCATCAGGATTAAAGGTGGCGATGTCCTTTTCGCAAAACCTAAAGTTGCGCATAATGGTGCGAAGGTTAACAATGACCTCGTAGAACCCCATGAATGCCAGCTCGCGGTAATGCTTCACGACTTCCGCACCTTGCGCCTGCATCAAATCACCTCCCCAAGCTCGAATAGTGAGAGTTGGCTCCTGCTCTCGCATTGCTTTGATGAGGTTGCTACCATGCAAATCGCCTGAGGCCTCTCCCGCTATAATGTAGAGCTTCATCGGTATATTGGATTAATAGAGCCAGGCAATAACAGCCACGGCAATAACCAAAACGATTATCAAGCCTTTGCAGAACTCTTCATACCCGCGACGAATAAGCAGAAAAAACAATACAATGTCGGCGAGCATGGAAAAGGAAATAATACGACTTTGAAAATCTTGAAGAGCCGATCCCAGAAACACGTCGTTTACGAATTCGCTAAAGAATATGTCATTATACCAGGAAAATCCCAACCCGAAAATACAGAAGCCTATCAATGCACCGATAAGACCACCTACAATACCGTATGCCACGTGATTCAGCGTTTTAGGTTTCATAGGTCCCAGTTTTTTAAAGTTTCCATAGCTTGGTATGCCGTAAGGTCGAAGTGAACGGGCACAATCGAGACGAAATTGTTGGCCAATGCAATTTCATCCGTTTCCAACCCTTGATCCATGAGTTTGAACTCGCCGGTAAGCCAATAATAGGGCTTGCCGTATGGGTCGGTTCGAACGTCGAAATTATCTTCCCAATATCCTCTTGCTTGATGACAAATTCTTATTCCCGCAAGGTTTGAAGGAGGGCCTTTCGGAATATTTACATTCAGGCAGGTATCTGCCGGAATACCTTTTTCCAGCGCGGCTTTTACAACTTTGTCTACAACCTGCATGGAAGCTTCGAAATCTGCATCGGCGCTGTGGTCGAGAAGGGAAAAACCAATGGATGGTATGCCTTCGACTGCGCCTTCCATGGCTGCCGACATGGTGCCGCTGTAGATTACATTGATGCTTGAGTTCGCACCGTGATTGATTCCGGATACTACCAAATCGGGTTTGCGGTGCATCACCTTATAGATTGCGAGCTTGACACAATCGACCGGTGTGCCACTGCAGGAATAAGCCGCCTGAACCGGCAACTCATAATTCAATGGATGTAAGCGAAGTAAATTGTTGATGGTGACCGCATGCCCCATGCCCGACTGCGGTTTGTCGGGAGCGACCACCACAACATCGCCAAAAGGCAGTACAGCCCTGGTAAGCGATAAAATACCTTTCGAATACACGCCGTCGTCGTTGGTTACTAAAATGAGTGGTCGCCGATTCGTGGTATTCATACCACAAACATACTTCATTCGGAATGATCAGGTGAATTCCGTAATTTATCTAAATGTGAAGCGAATTGTCGCAATCGGTGTAATTTCGCCTCATT
>JAURKF010000104.1 GCA_030831885.1 Flavobacteriales bacterium | reverse complement strand
ATGAAGGTCATCATTGACTGGGTGGCCAATCACAGTGCCTTCGATAATCAATGGACGACCAATCATTTGGATTATTATCTGCTCGACACTGCCGGTAAGATTCAACCTCCGCTGGGTACCGACTGGTGGGATGTAGCGCAATTGAACTACGAAAACAAGGCGTTGTGGGAAGGAATGACTGACGCATTGAAATTCTGGGTAAAGGAATGTGATATTGACGGCTATCGATGCGATGTGGCCGAGAAGGTACCAACCCCCTTCTGGAATCAAGCACGTGCAGCGCTCGACAGTATAAAGCCGGTATTTATGCTGGCAGAAGCTGAGCGCAAGGAGCACCACCTTAAAGCGTTTGACATGAGTTATGCATGGGAATTCATGCACATTACGAATCAGGTAGCCAAAGGCGAAAAATCCTTGAGCGATATTGACGCATATATAGCCAAGCAAGACACAGCCTTCCCTCGCAGCGCCTATCGTATGTATTTCACCACTAATCACGATGAAAACTCTTGGAATGGCACCGGGTTCGAGCGATTGGGTTCTATGCGACAAACAATGGATGTTCTCGCTATGACCATCGGAGGTATGCCTCTTCTATATTCTGGACAAGAAGGTGGAGAGCAAAAAGCAGATGGCAAGCCACACCGTTTATCCTTCTTTGAAAAAGATACCGTGCAATGGAACAACTACCCTTACCAGGATTTTTACTCGCGCCTATTCAAAGCACACAAAGAAAATCCGGCCCTCTGGAATGGTGAGTTTGGTGGCACTTTCAAAAAAATCAAAACCAGTAGCGACGATGTGCTGTATTGCTTTTCCAGAACAAAGGAAAACAGTCAGGTTGTTGTCATACTCAACTTCAGCGACAAACCTCAGAGCGTCGACTTCATAGAAGATATGCCTGAGGGCGAATATCAGAGCATCTTCAACAGCCAATTGCTTGCGCTATACACCAAAGGGAATCAAGAAATTACTCCCTACGGATATCAGGTGTTTGTAAAAAAATAACGGATGCCGACTCTCACTCATGAACCATCTCATAGCCGATAACAAGGTTGCTACGCTGCGCGCATATCTCATCGAAAAGCTCTCTGCGTGTTTCGATGAGAGGGAAGCAAGCAACATTGTTCAAAGGTTATTTCAGGCCTATCACACTTGGAGTCGTGCCGAGGTGATTATGAATGCTGATCAACGATTGGGCGAATCACAATTGTTGAAGTATCACTTTGCCTTGAAAAGACTGCTGAATGGAGAACCACTTCAGTACATTCTCGGTTACTCAGAATTCATGGGCATGCGTTTAGAAGTGAACCAGAACGTCCTTATACCCCGACCGGAAACGGAGGAGCTGGTGCGTTTGGTTGTCAAAGACTATGCAGACACTCAGGCATCCATGCTAGATGCAGGCACAGGCAGCGGCTGTATAGCCATTGCACTGAAAAAACATATTCCCGAATCTCGCGTAACTGCTATAGATGTGAGTGAGGCGGCACTTGAAATGGCGCGTTCGAATGCACGATTAAATCAAGTATCGGTCGATTTTACATGCCTTGACCTTCTGACTCAGGTTCCGCTCGGGAAATACAGCGTTATAGTTAGCAATCCTCCCTACATACCGCTGAGCGAATCGTCTCTCATGCACGAGCGAGTGACCCAATATGAACCCCATTTAGCCTTATTCACCTCCGATGATGATGCCTTGATTTTTTACAGAAGGCTAATGGAACTCACACCGCAAATATTGGAACCGGGAGGAAGTGTATATTGCGAGATACACGAATCCAAATCCGATGAACTTCTGTCAATAGCTTCCCAATATTCAATTGAGTCGCCTGAAATCCATCGCGATATGCAAGGAAAAAACCGAATGATCACCTGGAAAAAAGCATAATTCCACTATGAGAAATTACATACTACTCTTGGCTGCCTTTACTTTTATTGTTGGGGCTTGTGTCACAGAAACCAAAGAGGCAAAACAAGCAGAGACGCTGCAAGGGCTTGCATCTCCTATTCGCCTGCAACTCGATACCACGCGTGTATTGCTAACGGATTATTTCGCCAACGTCTCTGAAATTGGTGAAGCGCAGTGGAATAATCAAAACTGGCGTTGCGATTCAGCAGGTGTTCTTGTGCTCACAGGTGCTGCCCCATCGCCCGTAAGCAATATGCATATTACCTATTTCGGTGTCGGCTATGACATCCCCGTTTTCGCAACCAATAAAATACGATACACCTTTACGTACAAGCCTTCACGCCCCGATGTTGCTGTAGTAGAACTTTCCGGTTCGATGAACGGCTGGAATCGCAAGGCTTCGCAGCTCACCAAAATTGGTGACAGCTGGTCCATCGATTTGGTATTGAATCAAGGGTTGTATCAATACCGCATTTGGGAGGATGGCAGCGAAATGATGGACACCTCCAACCCGAATACCATTAGCAATGGCATGGGAGGTTTGAATAATACTTTTCAAGCAGGTGCAGTTTCCGAGGAACAGCCAATGATGTTTACCGAGGTTGTGCAAGGCAAAAGTGTAACCATCGGCGTTGGCAGCAATTGCAAGAATGTTTTGGCATACTACGAAAACCAACTATTGAAGATCTCCAAAACGGGAGACAAAGTTATTATTCAAGGTCTGCCGGATGCTGCACAAAAAGAGCGCACACACTTGCGCGTTTATGCAGATGATGGAAAGCAGCGATTTAACGATGTGCTGGTTCCGCTCAACAAGGGTATTCCGGTCATAAACGCTTCACAACTCACACGAGGCGATTTGCGCAATTCGGTGATGTATTTCGCCATGGTCGATCGTTTCATGAATGGTAATCCCGGTAACGACCGTCCTACAGCCGATGCTTCGATTCATGCCAAGGCCAACAACCTGGGCGGCGATTTACAAGGCATCACACAAAAAATCAAAGAAGGTTATTTCGCACAGCTTGGCATCAACACCATTTGGATATCGCCTATCTCAACCAATGCAGAGGGCGCCTGGGGTCTGTGGAACAAAGGTGTAGAAAGTAAATTTTCTGCATACCATGGATACTGGCCAACTGCTTTGCGCAGCATCGACAACCGCTTTGGCAATTCGGCGGCTATGAATGAGCTGCTGCAAACGGCGCATGCCAACCAAATGAATGTTATACTCGATTACGTGGCTCATCACGTGCACCAGGATCATCCACTCTACAAGCAAAAACCTGAATGGACAACGCCGCTCTATCTACCCGATGGTACCATGAATACAGAAAAGTGGGACGAGCACCGACTTACTACGTGGTT
>JAURKF010000103.1 GCA_030831885.1 Flavobacteriales bacterium | reverse complement strand
GACAGCGTTGAAATAGCTTTTGCAGTTGCATAGGTAATAAATAGCATCTAGCAGGTTCGTTTTTCCCGAACCATTTAATCCAACGAAGCAGGTCGCATGTGTACTAAATTCCAACTGCAGCTCTTCGTAATTTTTGAAGTTGAATAATGTGAGTCTCTGTAGTTGAATCGCGCTCATATCTATCAATACCAATGCACACTAAAATCATTAAGTCCCGAGCCGAAATTCACAAACTCGCGATTGCTTTCTTCCATATACAAATACTCCTCTTCTAGTTCCTTTCGCGCATCCTCCTGATCATCAATTACCACGCTTCTTTCAGATTCAATGAACAGGGGCCAAGCGTTTTGGGGATTAGAATTGTCAAACGCCAGCACATGACCTAACCATTGACCTGATTCCGACATGAATACTCTATAAAAATGAACATCCAATTTTGTCCCACGAATCGTTGTTTCATAACGCTCCACAATTTGGGCTGAATCAATATGTTGTTCATTCTCCTCATACCGGGTTGTAAGATAGATTTCGGCCAGCTTGGAGCGGGAAGTATATGGTTCAGGCATGCGATTCACAGCGCCGTTTTTCCATAACAACGCATAAAGTTCATTCACCTGTTCGTTCATTCTGGCAAGTCGCGCTATTACTGTGTCGGCAGGCGATAGTTTGTGCTCACAATCAAAGCGGGCCAGCTCCATCAGAATTACACCATTTCGGGAAGAGTAGGCCTTTTCGAAAAACTTCGCAACTTCCTTTTCCTTTCTGACCGGGTTAAGTAACGCACAATAATCTCTCAGTGCATCGGTGTTGAACGCATAGCCTGATTGACCGGAGCTACGCAATCGCTTTAATTCATTACGAGCCTCTACCAAAATCTGGGGAACTAGATAGCGATACGCATTTAATGGCAGCCAGCCACTGTCTGCTGCCATAGCCATCAAGTGATAAATACTTTCCTCGTATTCATCAATAGCCAGCAATTGCATCAGTTGCGGAAGAAGGGGCGCAGCAAGTCGCACTGAGTCAAATAATAGCTCGCAACCGCTTCCTCCCATCTCATCAAACACAATCGGTGGCTCTTCGACAACCAATCGAGCATAGGTTTTCCACGCTTTGGAAGTTTTCATGCGCAGCAATGCGAGAAGCAACTCGTATTGATACTCGGAACTATCCGGATATGCATTGAACTCGTGTGTTATAAAATCAATATTCTCCGAAGAAGTATCTGCAGACAACCCGAATAGAAGTACCGTGCGAATAAGCAACGCATCCTCACCTTCAAAGTGCGGTAGAGTCTTCATCAGCGCCCTCATTGTTGGGGAGGATTCCACTGAAAAATCCATCTCTCCTGTTATCTGTAAAGCACGATTTCGAAGCAACGAGTCAGGCGAAGAAAGCGCATCGAAGTAAGCCCTGTCGCGCAATTCGAAATGCGGAAAGGGAAATATAGTATCTGTTGTATGAAAGCTAGAAAAAGCGTTTCGCATAAAATCCGAAATACCCATTACCGAATCGTAGCAAGTACTTAGGTGATAAAATGATTTGTTGTGCAAAACCATTCGGTGCCAAAACCTTCTGCTTGTGGCTGTATCCCCTACAAGATAGTCAATGGTTACACCCGCTTCATTCCAGGAGACAGTTTCGGATAGTATTTGCATATCAGTGCCCTCGACTGATTTTCTCTTATCAAGCAAAAAACCGGACTTTTCTTCGCCATCGGAGAACTCGTGAAAACGCTGAAAGTCGATTTGAATTGACTGAGCATCACCCGGAGGACTCAGAACAACAGACGCGGATGTGCCAAAAGGAGAATTTGGCTCCAATTCCAGATCGGCCAGATCCGACATAGTGCCCCATTCTGATTCTATCTCCAAGGGTTTATAGGGGAGTTCTACTGTAAAACAGAGATCCTTGTCACGATGCAATTCCAACTCGACAACCGTCGGATTATCGAAATGTAGTGTTTCGAACCAGTGACTCCGAATACGTTCATCGGTTTCAGTGGTCGATAAAATCAAATAGCTCAGCCCGTTTATTACAAACATGGCAAACACTTGTTCCTTCTTCGCATCGCCATTCTCTCTATTACCGGTCATCGTGGCAAGCATAGCCGGCAAGCCCTGATGGGTTATCAATTGAAAAGATGAAACCTCCAAGGCCCTGTCTTTGCAAAAGGCACGCATGAATCTCCGAAGTTCATAGGAATCCTCATCAAGGAAATCCGGAACTTCAATTACATGTCGTTGTGCAGCAAAATAGACTCCTCGATCTACATCGGATGCCATAACTTCGAAATCAGGATCTCTATTCAGTCCATTTGGTGCCTCATAGCATATGCCCCTCGATGGAAAGATCATGGCTACAGAGCGATCTGGTGACTTCCATGTATTTGATTCCGCAACGGATTTACTTATTTCGAGCGAGGCAAAAAACGCATTACCGTATCCTTCATTTACCTTATTGCCGGTCGCTGCCAATTGTAAAATAATAATTTCATCGGGCATCACGATTATTTGCCTTCTACAGTAGTCACCCCTTCGAGTTCGATTAACTATCTCTACTCCCGCATGTCTGCCAACACTAATGGAGCGATTGGAAATAATATCTCCCGGAATAGCCTCAAAGAGTGTACTATCAATAATGGACTTAATATTCGACGTGGAATAACCTGTGGCAGCGCTGTATGTCTTTAGGCGGGTAATGGAATAATTTGCTCCATTTGCGATATCCAGCGCAAGCCATGTGGTAGATTCCCTGTTGGACTTCGCGTTGTAAATAGTTGCAGGAACTCGAAATGTAATTAGACCATCAGGGGAGGTAAATGAAGTAAATGGTCTTTCAAAAATCCGCCTATCAATTTCATTGCGGCGCTTTGCGTTTCGACTGCCCTTGCTAAGAGGCACGACATCGTAACCCTTTTGTCTCAAAATCTGAATTACACCTTCCTGACCGGGAAGATGTGCGCAACCCATGGCTGCAAATACTGAGTACCCAGAACGAATCATGCTATCAAGGCTGTTTACGAACAATTTATTTCGTTCCACCAGGATATATTTCCTAAATGCTTTTGAGGAAGTCGTGCGATTGAGTGAATCAATCAAATCCAAATCTTGTCTGCGGTATGCGGGCTCAAGCTGTCCCACCAGTTGCTCATACTCCTCAATATCACCTTGATCCCATTGGCGACTATCTTCCTCCAG
>JAURKF010000102.1 GCA_030831885.1 Flavobacteriales bacterium | reverse complement strand
CGTTATTATACCGGACAAAGGCAGCGCTCAAATAAACGAGGAAGCGATAAAAACGTCTGCCGGCGCTCTTTACAACATTCCTGTTTGCCGAGTTAAATCAATAGCTCAAGCAATAAAAACAATTCAACAATCAGGTATCACTGTCGTGGCATGCTCAGAAAAAACTCGAAAGGAAATTTTTGAAATCAACCTTCAACTTCCAACATGTATTATCGTAGGTTCCGAAGAATCCGGAATTTCATCTGAGGCACTGCGCGCGGCCGACGAGATCGTCAGGATTCCAATGTCGGGAAAAACTTCCTCACTCAATGTTTCTGTCGCCTCCGGTATAATTCTCTACGAAGTAACCCGGCAACAGAGAACCTTAATGGGCAACCATTTCAAATAACATTAGTCATTTAATTGTACTTCCTGTGCTTTTTAAAAAAATTTGAAAGATATTTGCGCCGTTCCAATTAATTGCAACTGATCTGCAATTGGAATCAACACCCGAATACCATGAATAGATTTATTTTACTTGCAATCTGCGCACTCGCTTATTCAGCTCCATCATTCTGCCAGACTTACGTCAATAATCCATCAGAACGTCTGTACTTTGAATACCCGTCACTCGATTTCAACAAGTATGCTGAACTGCATGAAACTGTGAAGGCGAATGGAGTTTTTAGTATTGAAACAGCGTGTATTCCCGCGAAAGTTATGTGTGTAAAGTTGGTACAAGGACCAGCAGATGTTTCCGCTGTCGATGCCTTTAAACAATTGGCAATGCTTGTTGGACTAACTGCTATCGAATGGCCTCAAGGTCAGCAGGACGGTGTATTTGATAACCGCTGCCTACAAGCTAGAACAGGTAATTGATACTCCTCTTTTTCAAAAATGTATTTTCTATATCAACTATGATAAATTTAAACCTAAAGAAAGCACTGCTGTTATCACTTGCAGTGATGGCGCTGTTGGAAGTAAATGCCCAGTTAAGCGTGAATTTAGCGCTAACACCAGATCAAATGGTTCAAAACCTGGTGGGCAATGGTGTGCAGATTTCGAATGTGACTGTAACTGCATGCGACAGTAGCTATGGTTACTATCAGTCCGTGGGCACTGAAATCGGCACATCACAAGGACTTCTGCTCACCACAGGTAAGGCGCTGTATGCCATTGGTCCAAATAACTCCATCGGTAACTGCTCAACTAGTGCAGGAACTTGCAATTATTTCGACAATGGTTGCCCGGGAAGTGCTCTTCTCAACCAAGCGCAAGACAGAACAACTTTCGACGCGACGCAATTTGAATTTGACATCGTTCCTCAAGGAGATTCGATTAAATTCAAATACACATTTGCTTCAGAAGAATACAACGAATGGGTGAATTCACAGTTTAACGATGTATTCGGATTCTACATCAGCGGTCCTGGAATCGGCACAGATGTGAACCTCGCACTCATTCCAACAACCGGCCAGGTTGTGGCCATTAATACAGTTAACGCATTATCCAATCAAGCGTTCTATTTCAATAATCAAAATCCACTTGGCCAATTCATACAGTATGATGGTTTCACCCGCAACCTCATAGCAAAAGTGGGCAACCTCATTCCTTGCGAGACCTATCACCTCAAGTTGGTTATTGCTGACGGAACTGACCACGTGTACGATTCTGGTGTATTCATTCAGTCTATTGAGTCTAACCCGGTTTTAGTAACAACTGCAACTTCAAATGGATTGGAGTATATGGTTGAAGGTTGTTCCGAAGGAAGTATCACCTTCACACGTCAAATAGTCACAGACCAACCTCAAGATGTTGTGTTCTTTATAGGCGGAACTGCTACCAATGGTGTTGATTACAGCCCGCAAATTGGAAATGGTATTCCTTTAACTGCTAACACAATTGTAATACCTGCAAACGAAGCCTCGGCTTCGATTTCTATCGAAGCAGTAGCCGATATTTTTCCGGAAGGTGAAGAATATATCACCATCTTCCTAGCAAACCCTCTGTGTTCGGACAACGAAGTGGTTGACAGTATCAATTTCTATATAAACGATGATATTCCACTGGAATTAACAGCAGATGAAACCAACACCTGCGTTGGTGCTTGCGTAACTCTTACTGCAACAGTGCCTGACAATTCACTTTCATCCTACACATGGTCTTCCAATATTCCTGCAGGATCTGAGCCGGTGGTAGATGTTTGCCCTACGCAAGCTACAACCTATTCGATACAAGTTACAGTAGGTGAATGTGAACGTTCCGAAGAGGTAACCATCAACGTATCGAGCATTGCTGTCGAGCTGTCTACCAGTCCTGTCACGTGTGACGGAGGATCGAACGGTACTGTTTCTGTTTTAGTTAGAGATGCCCTCGAGCCCTACACTTTTAACTGGACGGGGCCCGGTAATTTCACAAGCACAGCAGATAGTCTTACAGGTGTGCAGGCAGGTGAATATTGTGTTACAGTTGTAGATGCCGCAGGTTGTGAAAACACTGCTTGTATTGATGTAATTGAATCTAATCAGTTAAGCGTATCTGCTACACTCTCCGATTATTCTTGCAATCAAATCTCGTGTAATGGTTTCTGCGATGGAAGCATCAGCATTGAGGTAACCGGTGGCATTGAACCTTATGAATATGCCTGGAGCGGCCCAAGTGGATTTGTTCCACCTGCTACGCTTGTCGCAGACAATTTGTGCGCAGGTAACTACGAATTCACACTCACTGATGCAGCTGGATGCGAATACAGCAATTCATATACGCTTACAGAGCCGGATTCACTAGTAATCGAAGTAGTAGGTAAAACAGATTTGCAATGCTCCGGCGTAGAAACCGGTGAGGCAACCGTAACTGCTTCCGGTGGCTGCACACCTTACACCTTCATATGGAGTCATACATCATTTGTAACCGGACCGATTGCAACCAATTTGGGAAGTGGCACCTATGAAGTGAGCGTAACCGATCAAAATAACTGTGCAAGTGTAGGCAGCGTTACCATAGTAATTAACGAGCCCATTGACCCGGTGCGGTTGACCTTGAATGAACTTTCGCTTTATGATGGTGGATTTAACGTCAGCTGTCCTTCCAGCGAAGATGGCTTTATCAATGTGACGCCTGAATCCGGCACAGCGCCATATACTATTGCCTGGACCAATTCTATTACCGATGAGTTCATCAGCGACCAGGTGAACCTAACCAATGTTGGTTGTGGACAGTATACGGCAACAGTGACGGATGCTAACGATTGCATAGTAACTTCAGACTTCACGCTTACATGTGTGCCCGAAATTGATATCGTGCTGGAGACCATAAGTAATCCATGTGGGTCCGGAAGCTCGGGCGGAGGTTCTATCGACATCGTTTCGCTGACAGGTGGTAACGGAGGCCCCTACACAAGCACCTGGACCGGCCCCGGATGTACCCCTTGCACAGGAACAAGTTTAACCAATCTAAATTCAGGCGATTTCACTGTTGAGGTCGTCGATTCTGAAGGTTGTACACAAACGGCGACTACCAACGTCGGACAAAACGATTCCTTTGTAACGGATGGAAATATAACAGGCGAGTCGTGCCCGGATTTATGCGATGGCTCTATTGATCTCACCATCACGGATGCCATCACCGGCGATCCTGCATCCGACAATTTCACCTTCATTTGGAGTGGTCCTTTCCAAGGCGCCGTGCCTACAACACAAGATGTTGTTGGATTGTGCCCAGGTGAATATGCTGTGTTTATTTCCAATGGCTCTTGCGAAGAAACACAGTTCTTTGCGGTACCCGAGGCCAACCCAATTCTTATTGACATCGTAAATCAGGTGAATCCTACCTGCTTCGGTCAAAACAATGGTAGCATCAACATCGAAGTTCTTGGAGGCAGCGGAAACTTCACTTACCAATGGCTATCCAATCCAACTTGCTTCTTTTTTGGCGCTACAACACAAGACATAAGCAACCTATCGGAATGTTCCTATACAATTAGTGTGACCGACACGGAGACGGGATGCAATGCCACGTCTACTGTAATTCTGGACGCACCTCAAGTAATGGAGCTAGCCATTACAACCTCTCAGTTTGATGGTGGCTTCAATCAGAGTTGCTTTGATTCTAACGATGGATCAATCTCCGTTTCTGTTATAGGTGGTACACCGGATCCAGACGCATTTTTCCCATATGCTTACCAGTATGATTGGGTAACCGACTGTTCAGACGTTGATCCCGCTATCTATGGAAACGATCCGAACGCCCCCACGGCAGACAACCTTCCTGGCGGAACCTATGGTATTAATGTAACAGACGCCAATGGTTGCCTTGCTACTACGTGCGTGGATATGATTCCACCGGATGAAATTCAATCACCGGCAATTATTCAAGATATTACCTGTCTAAGCAATGAAGGATGTATATCACCTAATTTGCAGGGAGGAAGCAGCAATTATATTTCTTATCAGTGGACAGGGAATATTGGTGCCAACCCTCCAAGTTCACCGGTAATCTGCGGGCTGCAAGCCGGAAACTACTCACTTACCGTTACTGACTCGAATGGTTGCATCGAAACGTTTGACTACGAAATCGCAGATGCTGCCGATATAGAAGCCGATGTACAATCCATTACCCCTGCTACTTGCTTTACCAATTGCGATGGCTCGGCAACTATAAATCTTGCCGGTGGTATTGCGCCTTTCACAATTACACTGGACGGAGCGACTTATTCCGGTGCAATTCCAGGTACAATCAATAACCTTTGCCAAGGCAATCACGATTTAAACATTACAGATTTCAATGGTTGTGAAACCACAGTTTCTTTCATTGTAGACAGCCCCGATGAATTGACAGCGGTAACCGAAATACTCATTCAGGAGGCCGATCAAGTTTACACATTGCAATGTGTTGGTGATTCGAGCGGCGCTGTAAACGCAACTATCGCAGGAGGAAGTCAGCCTTACGATATTTCCTGGGTAAATGAATTCGGCACTGAGATATCCGTAGAGGAAGATATAAATTCATTAACTGCAGGAGCGTATTGTCTGAATGTAGTTGACGCTGATGGTTGTTCGACTCAATCATGTGTAATAATTACCGAACCTGAAATTGCACTTGCGGTAGCAAGCGACTACTCACAGTTCAATGATGAATATAATCTGAATTGCTTCAATAGCATGGATGGTTATATCAACCTTACTCCTCTTGGTGGAGTTGCTCCCTACACCTTCGAATGGCTCAGTTCGGAACCGCTCGTTGATAACATCGAAGATCAAACTGATCTTGGCCCAGGAATGTATGATGTGGTCGTTATCGATGCAAACTTCTGCCAAGTATCGCTGAACTTTGAGTTAATTGCTCCGCCGCCTATTAGCGTAGATCCGGGAATTGTGGATGTAACATGTTCAGGAGTTTGTGATGGACAAATCAATTCTGTTATCAGCGGAATATTCCCAGACGCCTTCATCACATGGAGCGGCCCCAATGGATTCCAGTCCAACGACATTATTCTTGATAGCTTATGCGCAGGTGACTACACCATCAACATAGCCGATGGCTTTAGTGGTTGTACTCACGAAGAGATGTTCACAATAGTAGAGCCTGAGCCACTTGCAGTTAGCTTGTTACTCACAACAGATTGCCAAGCAGGTTCTGTTACGGCATGCGCAACTGCATCAGGCGGCAATTTGCCATATACCTACGATTGGAGTAATTCAGGAAGCGGTGATTGTGTGGATGTAACTACTAGTGGCACCCTCAGCATCTCCGTAAGTGACGCAAATGGTTGCCCTGCGGTCGTCGCCGATACGACCGTTCAAGTGCCTTCTGCCCCTCTCGCCGTGAATGGTATTGACTTCGATGCTAGTTGTGGCGGTTGTAATGGTACAATCGACATTACCGTAACTGGCGGTTCTCCTACTTACATTTACCAATGGGCTAATGGAGAGCAAACAGAAGACCTCAACGAACTTTGTGCAGGCTTCTATACTATTCTAGTCTCCGATGCAACAGGTTGCTTTGAGGAATTGAGCTTTGAAATTCAGCAGGCTGAGGGATTAGTTATCAATTTAGATGTAACGGATATTCTATGCGGAGGTGATAGCACTGGCACAGTAACCGTGACTGCAAGCGGCGGAAATTCGGATCTAACCTATACATGGAACGATAGTCAGGGAAATACAATCGGAAATGAATCTAACATCGATGGCTTACCAGAAGGAAATTACACAGTTGCTGTTTCGGATGCTGCCGGTTGTGACACTACTGCTGCATTCAATATTGATGCTCCGGAGGCCCTTAGCGTTTCAATCAGCGTGAGTGAATATTCCGTATCGACCAACACGTACAATATTTCAAGTCCTGATGGAGACAACGGTAGCATCGATGTGCAAGTTGAGAATGGGACTCCGGGTTATATCTATAACTGGACACCAAGCTCAATCGCCGATTCGATATCGAATCCTACAGGACTCACTGCCGGTGAATATCTGCTACAAATTGAAGATGCTAATGGTTGTACTCTCGATACAATGATTACACTGGTAGATCCTGATGCTCTCAAGCTTTATACAGCGCTATCCCCCAATGGAGATAGTTTTAATGACACCTATGTAATTGATGGAGTTCAAGATTGTCCGGACAACAAGTTGAAGGTTTTCAATCGATGGGGAAATCTTGTCTACGAGAAGGATAGCTATTTGAATGATTGGTTCGGCCAAGATATGGATGGCAACACCCTCTCCGATGGTACCTACTTCGTGCTATTTGAAGGATGTGGGCAGAAATTCAATACGTATGTTGATCTCCGCAGAAATTAAACTGAACGAAAACAAGAACTCTTAAAGACATGAACACTATGAAAAAATATATAATCCTCATAGCAATCACGATAACTGCAGTTCGGGTTTCGGCTCAGCAGGAATTGATGATTAGCCAATACATGTTTAATAGCATGGTATTGAATCCGGCCTACGCAGGAACACACGACTACTGGAGTACAAGCATTCTGCATAGAAGTCAGTGGGTGAAATTCGACAATGCGCCCCGCACTCAATTTCTCAGCGCGGATGGCTCGATAATAGGCGGTAAAGCAGGCCTTGGTTTTAACGTAAGCAACGACGCATTAGGTATTACCAACGTTCTTGATCTAAATGCCAATGTTGCTACCAATGTGAAGATTGGCAAAGGCAAACTCAGCATGGGATTGCGCGTAGGAGCTTCACGCTACAGTGCCCAACTTTCAGACGCGATTATTAAAGATGTGGAAGATCCGGTATATGCCAACAACATAAATGGAACGATGATTCCACGAATTGGTGCCGGACTTTATTACTACCAGCGTAATTTCTTTGCCGGGTTAGCAATACCTTCTTTGCTAGCAATCGATGATAAAATTAGCTACACGAGCACAGGAGTAAATAGTTTCTACAAGAATCACGTTTACATCAACACAGGAATGGTGTTTACACCAGCGCCTGAAATTGCAATTAAGCCAAGTGTTCTTGTTAAAGTTCAGGGAAGTCAAGTGAATGTTGACTTGAACTGCAATGCGCTCTTCCTGAATAAATTTTGGTTTGGTGCTGGGTACCGCACCGGAGATGCGCTCGTAACTATGCTTGAATGGAATATAAACCCACAATTGCGCATAGGCTATGCATTCGATTACACCTTAAGTACTTTATCCAAGTACAGCAACAACTCACACGAAGTAATGCTCGGCTATGATTTGGGTCGTGCCGCGTTAGTTAAAACCCGTTCACCTCGTTATTTCTAAAACTGAATCATCACGTGAACACCAACAAAATGACGCTTATGAAAAAGAACACCTTACTTAAAAACTATATGGCATTGGCACTCGCCTCCCTGATGTTGGCAAGTTGTGCTTCACTATATCAAAAGGCAGGAAAGGAAGCCTATCAAAACATGGAATATAGCGATGCGGCATACTACCTGGGCAAGGGTATAGCCAAAAAAGATGAAGCGGATGCTCGGAGAAAATTGGCTGATAGCTACATGAAGGTCAATGATTACGATAACGCTTTGTCAAACTACGAAATCATCGCCAATTACACCGATAATACGGACAACGACCGCGTCAACCATGCCCGCGCGTTGATGGGTAAAGAGCGATATTCCGATGCTAAAGCCATTTTGGAAGGAATTGTGAGCCGCGATGCCGCGAATGTTTACGCCAAACAATTATTGGCTAGCTGCAAGAACATCGACCGAATGAAATTGGACTCTGTAAACTTCATCATTGAGACCATGATGATTCCCTCACCGGGATCCGTTTATGCCCCTAGCCTGTACAATGGCGGCTTGTTGTTCAGCAGTCCTACCGGAAACGGAGAATTAGATCCTTACACCAAAGAGGCTTACACCAATCTCTTCTTCTCTAAACGAGAAGGAGCTTCTTGGACCGCACCTGAAGAACTTCCCGGTATCAATGGTAATTATCACGATGCTGTTGCAACGGTGTCTTCAACCGGAAACACCATGATTTTTACAAGAAGTTATACGCTTGAGTCGGGCAGTCTTGCAGGAAATGAAAACAAAATCAGCACGACACAATTGTACAGCACCCGAAAAGGCGCTGACGGTAATTGGGAAAAACCCACCGTTCTTCCTTTCTGCGATAACAAATACATGTTTGCTCACCCGACATTTTCTTCCGACAGCAAAACACTTTACTTCGCTAGCGACATGCCGGGCGGTTTTGGTGGAATGGATATCTGGTCAGTGAAAATGATCGACAATGTTTGGGGAACACCCACTAACCTAGGAGGTAATGTAAACTCGGTAGGAAACGAGGTCTTCCCTACCCTGCGCAGAGATGATGAACTATATTACTCAACTGATGTGATTGAGAGCATGGGTGGTTTGGATTTGATGCATTCAGCAAATCGCGGTGGCATTTGGGAACGTCCTGTGCATTTGAGCTATCCTATCAACAGTTCACATGATGATTTTAGCATGACGTGGAATTCCGATAATAAGACGGGCTATTTCTCAAGTGACCGCTTTGGGAAGGATCAGATATTTAGTTTTATAGAAGACGACACGCAAGTCACTTTGAATGCTGTAATAACAGGAAAAGACAGCAAACTGCCGTTAGGAGGAGCCAAGATCAAAATTAAAAACTTGACAGACGGCACCGAGCAAATGTATCTCTCCGATGGTAATGGCCGAATTACAGCTCAACTCCCCAAGGGAAAAGATTATCAGATTATTAGTGAACTCGAAGGCTATTTCAGTCAAACGGATAACTTTAATACTCGCGGGTACGAAGATCCAATTAATAAGTCAATAGAAATGGCCGAGCTCTACGTATCCGATGCCGATGCCAATGGCACCGGCGCAGATGGCTCCGGTACCAGCGGAGGAAAAAACTCCAAGGACAAAAGCAGCGTCAAATCGAAAGGTATATATGACTTGCCGGATATTCACTGGGATTTTAATAAGTGGAATATTCGTGATGATGCCTATGCATACCTCGACAATCTTGTAAAGCTTTTCAGAGAAAACAACAACTTGAAATTCGAACTTCGCAGCCACACAGACTGTCGCGGTAGCTTCGAATACAATGATGATCTTTCCGCTAAACGCGCGAAGGCGGTTACTGATTACATGGTTAAGAAAGGTGTACCGCGTTCTATCATCGTATCAAAAGGCTATGGTGAGCGTGAGCTTCTAAATCAGTGCACAGATGGAGTTTTTTGTGAAGAATCATTGCACGAGGAAAATCGCCGCACGGAGTTTATTGTGACAGGCAAGAAATAGTAGTTTCCAGTATTACTAACTACTGATGAATGGCGAGTAACGGAATGTTGCTCGCCATTTTTCTTTAACGGAGGTTTAGCATTTCACTCGCTGTAAACTTTGCCGCTCCTCCATACCTGAACCATCCGTTCCCAATATGGCTTATAACCCGGCTCACGTTGCAGCACATACAAATTATTGGTAAATGGTGAATCCATCTTTTTAAAGGTAAACGAAAGCAAGGCTGCTTGTGGAGCTTCACCATAATTCCAAACCTCGCTATCAGAAGAGCGAATTATTTGATTAGGGTTTCCAAATAGTAAATGAATCATTCCACGATCGGTGCGCCAACCTTCCGTATAAGTAGAAAAATAATAATTAGCCTCCTCTACCCTCTTGTAATAAATGCGTATGAGCTCTCGCGCATGATCCTTATTTCCACCGCATTCAAGCCAAAAACGATCAATGAGCTGCTTAGGACTCGCGTTTTTGATGATTTCATCATGCTCTGCTTTTGTCGTAATAAAACGCAAAGGCCACTCCAACGAACTTATGTCTTTGACCCGCGGGTAATGAGTATTCGAGGTTTTGATTGTTAGTCCGGCACGTTTCGACGCATCATGAGAAAGAAAATAAACACCCCCCACTATCTCGAAAATGTAACCACTTCCTTCGTTCGAGCGTGCAGAAACAGCCTGCGCACCGGTAAGCGATGGTTGCTCAGGGAAATTTGTAGAGAAAGGCGGCGGTGGCAGTTTTATTTCAGTCACCAACCTGCCAATCCAAGGCATACCCGCATTCGAATTACGCGCGCTAAAAACTTCAACCATCTGTCCGGGAGTTACAAATCCTCCAAATACGGGTTCGCCGGTTTCAAATTTCGTTAATAGGTAGTTTTGAGGTGTCAGGGTAGAAGACTTATCACAATACAAATAAGATGGCTGCGAAAGATTTCGGGCAACATCTGTAAACTCCATCCAAAGATTCCATTGCCCAATTCCCATTGGTATAGCCATCGAACCCACCAACCAGCCTTGCTTATTCTTGGCAACTTCACGCAATGCTATGGAAGCGGTATCTTTAACTGTCCCATTTTGATCTCTAACGGTCGCCGCTATTTTCAGGTTAATCAAAAAAGGTTCGTTGGCGGCACTTCGCGTGTACAATAATTCACCGGAAAAAATTCGAAAATGGATGGATGTTGAATCTTCAGCATGATGGTACACGATATACTCCGGATGTATGTCACGACTTTCCAAGTCGTAGAGATATTGATAGGCTCCCGATTGCATAACTGCCTTGGGCTTACACCCAAAAAGAGTGAGCATTGCTAGCCAACCACACAACACATAAACTAATATCCTCATACCATTCATCGTCGCAAACCTAAGATACCCTTTCCAACCATCTTCCGTCACCAATTATTCAAGCCACCAATTTATTGATTTCACACCTCACAATTCAACCCACGGAATAAATACGACACATAAGTACAGAAAATACTTTCTTATCGCAATGATAGCTTCATGACATGAATGAATAGTAACTATCCGGATTTATCCAATCGCTCAATGAAAGCATGAAGTGCTGGTTGGATTGGTTGAGTAACGATAGCAGATAGTCGTATTTATTACCCCAATCCTGACGAGGGCTAATGCCATTGTGCAGTGTATCATGATTCGTCACGTACAAAATGCCGCAATCCGCATTCGATTTTACAATCGAACACCACGCATCTAGGTCGGTTCGCGCCAATCGAATGGCATCGTGATTTAAAAACGATGTAAACTGAACATGATCCTTTCGAAGATCCACGCCATCACACCACATGTGCTTGGTTCCCGATAATTCCACTAGCCATTTATTTAAAACGCTTTCAGGAATAAAAGATGCTGCATCAAAACGAAATCCATCAATTCCCAATTTCAACCAATACAGCAATACATCCAAACAAGCATCGGCTACTCGCGGGTTGCGATGATTTAATTGGATTACATCCTTCCATTGGGTGCCGATTGGAGCATGCTCTTTGCCACTTTCATCCAGCGAATACCAATCGGCATTAGCGCACCAAATATGATTGGGTGAAGTGTGATTTAGCGGTATATCGAGCACAACGTCCAAACCAACTTCATGGCATCGATGTATCCAATTGGCGGCATCTTGAAGCGTTCCCATACAATCATCCGTTGTGCAATAATCCACAACTGCGTAGGGCGAAGAACTTTGCGATCGATCAATCATCATCCAAGGCAGCACGTAAACGACATTGAAGCCATTGGCCGCAATTCCCTCCGGTAATTGCATTGCCGATTGGAAGGTGCCCTCTGACGTTGCATGTCTAAGCGAGAGCTCGATTATACGCATGGGAGTAATCATATCCATCCATAAAAAAGCCCGCCAAAAGCGGGCTTTATGTTTTACACATGAATTATGCAGGTAAATAAGGAAACTGCCTACCGGGGAAATGACCGGATGCTCCCAATTCCTCTTCAATTCGCAACAGCTGATTATACTTGGCAACCCTGTCGCTGCGCGAGGCAGAACCTGTCTTAATTTGCCCAGTGTTCAACGCAACAGCCAGATCGGCAATCGTGGTATCCTCCGTTTCACCGCTGCGATGACTCATAATGGAAGTGTAGGAATACTTTGTTGCAAGCTGGACTGCTTCAATCGTTTCCGTGAGCGAACCAATCTGGTTTACCTTCACCAGGATTGAGTTTGCGATTCCCTCCTGAATACCGCGTCCCAAGCGATCTACGTTGGTGACGAACAAATCGTCGCCTACCAATTGGATGTGCCCACCTAGCGCTTCCGTCATCAATTTCCATCCATCCCAATCATCTTCCGCGCAACCATCTTCAATAGATACGATTGGGTACTTATCGCACCAAGCCTTCCAGTAAGATACCATTTCAGAGCTCGTAAGTTCCTCACCGGTACTTTCTAAAACATACTTTTTCTTT
>JAURKF010000101.1 GCA_030831885.1 Flavobacteriales bacterium | reverse complement strand
TTGAAAAATTGCGACCTAGTTGTTGCATCCATTTTTGTTAATCCTACTCAGTTCAACAACCAGGATGATTTGGTAAAGTACCCACGCACCTTGGATGCAGATTTGGAATTATTGGAAAGAGCAGGTTGTCATTGTGTGTTTTGTCCTTCTATCGATGAAATGTATGCTACGGGGGAGCCAACACAGCAATGGAACTTTGGAGCACTCACCCATTCGCTTGAAGGGCATTTCCGCCCCGGACATTTTGATGGGGTGCTTACGATTGTGAAGAAACTTTTTCTAGCTGTCACTCCTGATAAAGCTTTTTTCGGTGAAAAGGATTTTCAGCAGTTGGCGATAATCAGAAGGATGACTTCGGAGGAGGGTTTGCCGGTTGAAATAGTATCAGCCCCTACTATACGCGAGGAATCGGGCCTTGCCATGAGTAGTCGGAATACACGCTTGAGTGCCGCCGAACGCGACGTAGCCCTTAATATCAGCAGGATTCTGCTGGCATCAGCAGCCTTGGGTCGATCAGTGTCCCCCGAACTCCTGCAGGCTGAAGCGGAGAATATGTTGCTAAAAGTTCAAGGCCTTCGATTGGAATACTGTCGGCTGGTGAATGCCTCTAATTTCGAGCCCTTGGATCGATGGCCTGAAGGAAAAAGTGTATTGCTGGTAGCCGCTTTTGTAGGGGAGGTGCGGTTAATTGACAACGTAATTATCGGCTGAGAATACCTAAATTGAGGTTTGAGCAGTATATTTGGCGTTCGGTAGATTTAAATATCAATTACGATGGGAATACAAGGAAAAGAATGGCTCTGGATTTTATTGGCAATCATTATTCTTTTTGGTGCAAAGAAAATTCCGGATTTGATGAAAGGAATTGGACAAGGAGTAAAGGAGTTTAAGAACGCCAGCAAAGGAGAAACTGAAACCAAGGAGAAGTCAGAGAATTAGTCGACTTCAATCTTTCGAGCTACGCAATACGCACACCTATGTTGATAACCTTGGGTTATTATTACTGAGAGTGCGCTTATTATCCGCATTTTGTGGTCTTTATGTAAGTTTTGATTCAACTCATTGGGAAGTCTAAGACCAAGTGTTGTTTCAAGGACTAATAAACCAAGCAAATCATGAAAAAGCATTCAGCCTTTACCTTATTGGTTTTTGCGTGGCTCTCGGGCAGCGCATTACCCGTAAGTGATACCATACCGCCATTAGCTGTTCGACCGGACGATCCGGAGTTGATGGCGATAGACAACATGTTGGTTGCGGGTTACCTCAATCATTATTGCTTTAGTGCCGATGCTTGTTTACTCAACGCTTATGGATACTCTCCGGATGCTGTTCCTAGTTTTTCTGCGGAAGTGGTTGCCAACCGAATGGAGATTTTGGACAGGAACACACCATTTGACCTTGTTTATAACAGCACGGTGCAGGGATTCATTGATTTGTATGCGGTAAGAAGAAGGGAGTTATCTAAAAAAGTGTTAGGGGTGTCGGAGTTGTATTTCCCCATGTTTGAAGAATGTCTAGCTAAGTATGACATCCCGCTGGAGATGAAGTACCTGGCCATAGTGGAGTCGGCGCTAAACCCTGTTGCAATATCTCCGGCCGGGGCAGGAGGATTGTGGCAGTTCATGGTTGGTACAGGCAAAATGTATGGTCTTGAGGTTTCGAGTTATCAGGATGAGCGATTTGACCCCTACAAGGCGACCGATGCTGCATGTCGATTTTTGAAGTACTTATATAAAACCTATGGCGACTGGCAACTGGTTCTTGCAGCATATAATAGCGGTCCAGGAAATGTGAACAAGGCCATTCGGCGTTCAGGTGGCAAGCGTGATTTTTGGTCTATAAAACCCTTTTTGCCCAAGGAAACTCAAGGGTATGTTCCGGCATTTATTGCCGTGAATTATGTATTGAGTTATGCCTCAGAATACAACATCTATCCTTCAAAGCCTCTCATAACATTTTACGAAACAGATACCGTAGGCGTAAGTAAACGAATTGATTTTCGAGCGTTATCAAAGGTGCTTGATATGCCAATAGAAGACATTACTTTTCTGAATGGCACGTACAAGCTGAAAGAGATTCCGGCCAATGGCCAGAAGCATTATTTGATCCTTCCTGTATCCAAGTTGGGTTTGTTCCTCGCCAATGAGCAATTGGTCTATACTCAAAGTGAGGTGAAGCCTTATGAGCCCGAGCTTGTTGCAAGTACGAATAATGCACCCGACGGACAAACCGGAAAGGTTGTGTGGGAAACGACCTGGAAATCGCATAAGGTTAAAAAAGGAGAATCCATTGGCTCTATTGCAAACAAGTACAACGTGAGCATGGCCGATATTCGAAAATGGAACAAGATTAAGAATTCGCGCATTAATCCAGGTCAAACACTGAAGGTCCAGACCCAGGTTAAAAAAGTTGTTTACGAAAAAAAGGAATCGGAGCCTGTGCAAAAAACGGAACCTCAAAAAGAACAGGTAAAGGAATCGGGGGAAGAGGAGAATTATCAGCAAACAACAGAAAAGTCAGCCCCTGAAGTTGCGGAAAAGCAGGAGCAAAAGACCGAACAAAAGCCGGTTAAGAAGAACACACCTGCTAAGTACAAGTATTACACAGTTCAAAAGGGCGATACATTATCTAAGATCGCAAACTCAAAAGGAGTTAGCGTTAATCAACTTAGGAGTTTAAATAAAGGCCTGAAGGAGAATAAGCTCATGGTGGGCCAAAAAATCAGAATTAAACAGATTTAAAATTGAGAGCCGCCCCGGTGGCGGCTTTTTTTGTAACTTAGTTTTTCGGCAATCGTTGAATTTATTGATGTTTTCTCTTCGTAATTTCATATTCACACTATTTTCTTTGGGCGCGCTTCATTTGTGTGCGCAGTCTCCTATTTTCATTGCTAGGGACCATTACTTTGCAGGACGCTACGAACAGGCCATACAAGCTGCAACAGTTGCTATTGGTGGAGAAAGCAGCGCGGATGCATATTTCTGTCGCGCAAATGCGCGGCACAAATTGGACTTATTTACCGAGGCGTTGGATGATTACGACAGAGCGCGGTTGAGCGGCTATTCCAATGACGATCTTTATCTAAACAGAGGAATCTGTAAGGTTTCCCTTAAAATGTACGACTCAGCGCGTCTGGATTTGATGCACTATTTGGAGTATAACAATGAAGATGCGCGTCCATATTACTGGTTAGCCACAATAGATTACATGAACCTTGAGAATAAGTCGAGTTTGCGATATCTCGAGGAAGCGCTTGCAATCGATTCTACCTATGCGGATGCGTATTATATGCGTGCAGCGAATATGGTCGAATTGAAAAGGAATAATCTTGCTCTTGATGATTTTGAGCTGGCACTTCAATACAACTCAAAGATGCATCGCGCTAAGTATCATATGGCAGTTCTGCTTATCGGTATGGGGCAATACAATCAGGCATTAGAACTACTTTCCGAGTTGCGATTGGAAGACGTTGATTTTGTTTCGGAGGTACTCTACTCTCGAGGCGAAGTTCTCTACTACATGCACGATCTAGAAGGGGCTTGCAAGGACTGGAATGAAAGCGCTATATTGGGTGATCCCGACGCGAAGCAAAACCTCAAGCGGGTATGTGCAGATAAGCGTAAGATGAAAAAGAAGCGAATTAGTTTCGAATTCTAATCTTCCGGCAGAGCGGGCCACTCCAGAACAACTTCCCAATTTGGCCTCACTTGAATATTTCCTAGGTACACTTTGTTCCTTTCCGTTTTAACCGGAGGCCAAATACTACAGGGGTCGAAAATGCCATTTCCGTTGCTGTCGTTACCAATAATTGCAACGTATTCACCCGGCACCAAATCATTAATTATCCATTCTCGGGAGGTTATCCGGGAGATTTCAAAGACACTTTTTTTGGTGCCATCTATCAGTGAAAAAGTGTGCGGCTTGTTCAGATATTCTGTTGGCAACACGACTCGAATAGAACCCAAATCCTTATTGTCGTATACAGTCAACGAATGACGCAGGGTGTCGTTTGTTGCGCCGCAATCGTCAGTAATCCAGCCCGGAAGCGCTACCAATCGATATGATTTTCCCGGTTTCTTATTCAAAATGACCTCACATGCAGCGTCAGTTACTTGCAGAGATTCACATGCAAGTGACACGCTGTCGCAATAACATTCCATGCGAGAATTATCGACGATTGAAATCGGCCGCTGTGAATGAATGAGCAGCTTGTTTGCTGTTGTTACCTTTTGAGGTATTGCATGGTTTAATTTCATTGTGGCACTTTCACCAGGGACTCGCTCTACTTCGAGCGTGTCGAGTATTTTGTTGCCGACTCTGATCTCCAACGCTGATCGTCCCGAGCACTTACCGGACACCGCAGCGTATAGTGTGTCTTTTACCAGCCACTGCACGATTGAATCGGTGCTCAAGCTGCGCACACTTGGGGTCGGCAACCATGTATTGTAATGAAACTTCACAACACCTGTATTATCTATGATGTAGTTAAAACTGCGTACCGCCGTATCACGTGGCACACTAGAATAGAGTTGAGTGAATGAGGTGTCGGAAGGTAGTGCGGGTGAAACATTTTCAAGCCAATCAATCGACTCGCCTACATCGTAATGATTATTGTTGTTCTCATCAGATAATGCACAAACCGTATAGCTGCCTGCGCGCAGATACTTGAACCGAAACAATCCCTTATCGTTGCGGCGGGTGAAATAAGCCGGTCGGGAGTTGCTGCTGAAAACATGTGTAAGTGAATCGAAAAGAAGCACCTTCGCAGTCGCTACGGGCTTATCTGTCATTGCATCGGTTATTTTTCCCGCAAACTGCAGGGAGTCGAGTATGTCACCCGTCGAGAAAACATAGGAAATATCGCTAAGCACATTGGACTCGTTCAAATCGGCGATGGCATTACCAAATTGAAAGATGTAGGTTGCAGAAGGTCGCAGGGAATCATTCCAGGATACTTCCAGGCTGCGCTGACGAACCTTTACGCTTGGCGGTGATTTCAAAGGGGGTGAAACAAGTAATTCCTTTTGAACATCGCGCAGCTGAATGTATTCATCGAAGAACAAGGTGAACGAGTTGCCAGGAAAGCGCAAGCAGTTATTCGCAGGCTGCGTCGTCAATAAGGTAGGGGGCGCGGTATCTTTTTCTCCTCCTGAAATTGAGCGCACCTGGGCGCACCCGATTATGACGAGTGAAAGTAAGTAAACAAAACGCAAATGACTATTCATAGCAAGCCTCCACTAACAATTCTAGCCACGATTCAAGAAAGTCGCGATCGATTTCGTTGAAATCGTTGAGGGTTGCACTGTCGATATCGAGCACACCGATAACCTCCCCTGATTTTTTGCGCATGGGCAAAACAATTTCGGATTTTGACAATGCGCTGCAAGCAATGTGTCCGGGAAACTGCTCCACATCGGGAACGATGAGCGTTGCATTTTGCAACCATGCCGATCCGCAAACACCTTTTCCCTTGGGAATTCGCGTGCAAGCAATGGGCCCTTGAAAAGGGCCAAGCACCAGCTCTTCACCGCGGACCCAGTAAAACCCTACCCAATGAAAACAGAACGCCTGATGAACCAATGCAGTGAAGTTGGCTGCATTGGCAGTAGCATCCGTTTCACCGGAAAGCAAGGCACGCAGCTGAGGCGTAAGCGCCCGGTATTTTTCCTCCCGAGAAGAGTTGGTGGGTATGTGCAACGCTTCGGTCATCGCTGCGAAATTAGGTGTTTGAAACCATGTAGATTGAAAAAAGTGTGTTGTGTTCAGGGGTATTCGTCTGCTATATTTGAGGCGCAACTGCAAAAAGTGTTTTTTAATGAAAAACACTCATCGAAATTCAATAATAATTTCAAACGGATACGGAATTAGTATCCACCAACGTAACAAATATGTCCAGTACATCCTTTGCGGCACGACACATTGGTCCACGTCCGCACGAATTGAAACAGATGCTCAGCACAATCGGTGTAACGAGTTTAGATCAGCTGATTGATGAGACTGTCCCTTCAGGCATTCGAAACAAGCAACCACTTTCTATTTCTGAAGGGTTGGCAGAACATGAATTCTTGAGTCTTATGCGTAGCAAAGCTGCCAAGAATAAAGTATGCAAGAATTACATCGGATTAGGCTATCACCCCACGCTTGTTCCAACGGTCATTCTGCGCAACGTGTTGGAGAACCCAGGATGGTACACAGCTTATACACCTTATCAGGCAGAGATTGCACAGGGTCGTTTGGAAGCGCTATTGAACTTCCAGACGATGGTGAGCGATCTTACCGGTTTACCAATTGCCAACGCTTCATTGCTCGATGAAGGAACAGCGGCTGCAGAGGCAATGATCCTGTTTATGCATAGTCTTTCTAAGGAAAAGGAACAGGCAGGAGCCAATCGTTTTTTCGTTGACAATGAGGTGTACCCCCAAACATTGGATGTGTTGCGGGGAAGAGCTAAGCATCTGAAAATTGAGTTGGTCGTTGGTGATTATGCCACAGCTTCTTTCGATGCAAGCTACATCGGAGGACTTGTTCAATACCCGAATAACAGCGGACAAATCAACGATTACAAGTCGTTTGCAGAGCGTATGCATGCCGTTGGCGGCCATGTTTCTTGCGCTGCTGATTTGATGTCGTTAACTCTTATAACTCCTCCAGGCGAATGGGGTGCGGATATCTGTTTTGGAAATTCACAGCGCTTCGGAGTGCCCATGGGCTATGGTGGTCCGCACGCGGCGTTCTTCTGTGCGAAGGATGAGTTTAAGCGTAATATGCCGGGCCGCATCATTGGTGTTTCGAAAGACCGACATGGAAACATGGCATTGCGCATGTCTCTGCAAACCCGCGAGCAGCATATTCGCCGTGAAAAGGCGACCAGTAATATTTGTACTGCTCAGGCGCTGCTCGCCGTTATGGCATCGTCTTATGGCGTGTATCATGGACCTGACGGGTTGAAGACGATCGCTACCTCCATTCACCGACGAGCGTCACAAATAGCCGGCGCTTTGGGAGTGAGCCAGGTGAACACGCATTTCTTCGATACGTTAAAAGTTAAGGTCAGCAACATGAATGAGCTGCGCAGCAAAGCAGAAGCTGCGGGCGTGAACTTCCGATATTTCGAGGACGGTCATATTGGAATCTCTGCGAATGAAGCGATGAGCGCAACGGATGTGGAAGAAATCATCTCATTGCTTGGTGCAACATCCTCTGGTGAAGTGAAGAATGCCATGCAAGGCTTTGAGCGCACTAGCACCTATATGACCCATCCGGTTTTCAATTCGCATCGCAGTGAAACAGAAATGCTGCGTTATCTGAAAAAACTAGAGAACAAAGACCTTTCGCTGGCACATGCCATGATTGCACTTGGTTCATGTACGATGAAGCTCAATGCAACGAGTGAAATGCTTCCACTTACATGGCCTGAGTTTTCCGACATTCATCCGTTTGCACCGGCAGAGCAAGCCAGAGGGTATGCGGAAATTATAGCTGAGCTGCACGACGATTTGTGCAAGTGCACCGGGTTTAGCGGAATGTCGCTTCAGCCTAATTCGGGCGCTCAGGGTGAGCTTGCGGGCCTACTCGTAATTATGGCGTATCATGAAAGTCGCGGCGATCATCACCGCAATATTTGTTTGATACCAAGCTCAGCGCACGGCACCAATCCGGCATCGGCAGTAATGGCCGGATTACAGGTGGTAGTGGTGAAGTGCGATGAAAACGGAAATGTGGATGTTGTTGATTTGGCGGCGAAAGCCCAACAGCATAAAGATAATCTTGCCGCATTGATGGTGACCTACCCGAGCACGCACGGCGTCTTTGAAGAGTCGATTCGCGAG
>JAURKF010000100.1 GCA_030831885.1 Flavobacteriales bacterium | reverse complement strand
TCTTTACTGTTGTTGGTGTCTCTTGAGGTCATGGACGCACTGCATTGCGTCCTTACCTCTTGCTATGTCTTGTTGCCGCTAGTGTCTCTTGAGGTTGTGGACGCACTGCATTGCGTCCTTACCTCTTGCTATGTCTTGTTGCTGCTAGTTTCTCTTGAGGTTGTGGACGCACTGCATTGCGTCCTTACCTCTTGCTATGTCTTGTTGCCGCTAGTGTCTCTTGAGGTTGTGGATGGTCTGCACTGCGTCCCTGCAGTCTCTCCTCCCCCGAGCAACTTTACCCCTTACCCCTCATCCCTTACCCCTTGCTCCTTTCGAACTCACGCATTACATCTACCAGCACTTGTACACTTTCAATGGGCAATGCATTATACATACTAGCGCGGTAGCCACCCACCGATCGGTGCCCTGCAATACCACTGATACCGGCGTCTTTCCACATCTTGTCAAACTCATCGGCCATGCTATCGTCGTTCAAACGGAAGGTTGGGTTCATCCATGAGCGAGACTCGGGAACACTGTGTCCGTGAAAAAGCGAATTGCGATCAAGCTCGGTATAAAAAAGATCTTTTTTGGCGCGATTGCGCTCTTCCATTCCTTTTAATCCCCCATTGGCTTTAATCCAGCGCAAGGTGAGCATGCTGGCGTACACTGCAAATACGGGCGGTGTGTTATACATAGAGTCTTTTTCAATGTGAGCTTGCAGATCCATGTAGGTCGGCAATTTGCGCCCTGATTTTCCGAGGTGTTCTTTGTCGATTATATAGAGGATGGTGCCTGCGGGCCCCATGTTTTTCTGCGCCCCCGCATAAATAAGTGAGAACTCATTGGCGTCGAATTGCTTCGAGAAAATATCGGAACTCATATCGCACACCATCGGCACATCGCATTTTGGGTAGCGCTGGTATTGAGTTCCGAAAATGGTATTGTTCGAAGTGAAATGAAAATAGTCGTAGTCTCCATGCACTTCAAAGTCGGGAATGTAGCTGTGATTTTTGTCGGAAGAATCCGCAATCACATCAACACCTCCCACCAATTTTGCTTCTTTGATTGCCGCCGCGGCCCATACACCTGTGTTAGCGTAAGCTGCCTTTCCTCCTTCCTTCATCATATTCAACGCAATTGTATAAAAGCCGAGCGTGGCCCCTCCTTGTAAAAACAAGACTTCGTAATTGGGTTTCAATACTAAAATCTCCTTCACTAAGGCACGAGCTTCATCCATCACTGCTTCGAAGTTTTTTGAGCGATGCGAAATTTCAATGAGCGAAAGGCCCATGTGATCGAACTCGAGAATCGCATCTGCACTTTGCTTAATGACTTCTTGTGGAAGAATGCAGGGCCCTGCGCTGAAATTATGGATTTTTTTCATGGAAAAACGTGCTTGAATTTTCGAGCACGAATTTACAAACGAATGAGCCTATCTGTTGGCACCTATGATTTCTTCCGCTTTGGCCCTGGTGCGCGCCAGAAAGAACTCGTCTAGCACACTTCGAATATTTTCGGGGTCGTAAATGTGATCCTTGGAAGCCGAGAGCAGAGCTAGTTTATTTTCCTCTTGAGTCAATTTGCTCATCATGAATTGTAACTGATCTACGCGCAGGCATTTTGTGCTTACAAACGTTGTCATCGTAGAAAGTTTTTTGGACTCGAAAAGTTGTTCGTCGGCCATTGCGTGCATCTCACGATATTCGGCGTCGTCGGTTACCGGGTAACATCCGGAATGCCGAACCTCTGCATCCGGCGCAGTAGCTTGCTCAATAGGTTCGCCGCTGTTGGTGATGCTAACTACGGATTCACTTTTCAGGACAAACTTCAACGCTCCTTTACTGCTCTCGATGGAATAAGCGACACCGGCATCTTTCTTAATGGTCATCACTTGAGAAAAGCTCAATTCCGGTCGATAAGGGAAATCAGCTTTGAAATTCAATTTGCCTGAAGCTTGATGATTCAGTGTAACATAGACTAATGGAAGCTGATTTACCTGCTGATCATTTATTGAAAACAGGAAAGCCAAGGAATCGGGTGCTTCTATTGAAATGCGGCATTGGGAATGAAGATGACTTGCGCAAAGTGTTGAGACTATTGCCAGCACTATATGGTTCAACTTTATCATGCCGTTTTTTTACTTCAAACGAGTAAGAAGGTTTCTTATTACACCATTTTCCTTCAATCGGGTGGGAAGATAGTTCAGTGGATTCGATTGTCGATTGCCTAGAATGGCTGGGAAAAGAAAGATTGCACCGAATGCCATGGCGGGTAAGCCAATCAATGCAAAAAGTAATGCAAGGTACCCGGGCAGTAACAACCATGTGGTGGCGGTATGAATGCACCAAGCGACGGCAAAGCAAATCAATCCGAGCGTAAGCCCCGGAATCCAAGCCTTCAGTAATGCCGACCATCCGAGTTGTATGAGGCGTGTGCTCATGTGCATATTCATGATGTAATGAATCAGCGTGGCCAGCACAATGCCCCACGCTGCGCCTGTCATGCCATAGGATGATCCCCACCAAATACCGCAGGCAATGCAGATTACGTAGATTGCTTTAAAAAGTGATCCCTGATAAACGGCATCCTTGGCGCGAAGCAAGGAATCGCCGAGTTTACTGAGCGATCGAAATAAAACAGCGAGAAATAAAACTTTCAGAATTATCGCTGTCTCCAAATAATCCATGCCAAGCCATAGGGTAATTAACTCATCCGAAAAGAAGTACACAAATACACTTGTTGGAATAAGGATGGTTGCAAGCAGTGATGTGGCCAAAGTCATCGTTTTCTGCAGGCGCTCTGTGTCGTCCTGCATGCGTGACATTCCGCTGAAGAGCACGCTATCGCTTAGTTTTCCCATGATGGTAATTGGCTGAGTCATGGCATAGCTGGCGCGCTCATAGTATGATGCCATGTTGCGCTGCAGGGCGCTAAGCTCGGGCATGTTACCGCGTAATGCGCGTGGCACGAGTAGCACGTCGAGTTTGGTAGCCAAGTAATTTAATGCATTGAAAAGGGTACTTCCTGCACCGTATCGAATGAGCTCGCGTGTGTACTTCCAATCCCAAGTTGCAGTTAAACGCACCGGCTCGTAATACCAAAGCGCAAGTGTCATCAATGCATTTTGTGCGAATAGTGCCCAGACATAGGCCCACACATCCCATCCAAGATAGGCCAGTGTAAGCCCGACAACCAAATTACCTCCAACAATAGAAATCATGCTGGCTTTGAACATGGCTTTGAAGCGCATGTTTTTCATCATCATACTCCGCGGAACAACCGCAATAGCCGAGATAATAAAACTGATGCAAACTACTTGTGTTATCGGCTTCAATTCGGATAACTCATAGAACGTAGCGATGAATCCGGCAAGCATTAAGAAAAGCAACGTAAAGAATAATCCCAGAATGACTGCTGTATAGAACGCGCCATTGATGTGTTGCTGATGAACCTCTTTGCGTTGAATGAGCGCAGGGCCAACACCTACTTGCGAAAAGATTTCGGCAAAGCCCATTATGCCCAATACAATTCCCATGAGCATGAACGAGTCTTTATCGACGAGTCGCGCCAGAAGCCCGGTATAGGCCAGCTGGATAATCACCTGCAACACCACCGTGAGGGTGTTCCAGCTAAAGCTCGTGGCCATTTGATCTTTGGTACTCAAAGCAGAGATGAATAAAGGTTGCAGGTTGCAAGATGGTGCACTGCAGCCATTAACTTTCAACCTTCAACCCCCAACCTTCAACCTTCCATTGTTTATCACGCCTAAAAAGCGAAAGGTTGAAAGTTGCAAGATGGTTCACTGCAACTTTCAACCTTCAACTTTCAACCGCTCGCGGTTTATCGTGCGATTCCTACAGCGCGCTTTTCACGAATTACAGTTACACGCACTTGTCCGGGGTACGTCATTTCTGTTTCGATTTTGCTGGCCAAGCTAATAGCCAGGGCATCGGCCTGATCGTCAGAAACCTTTTCGGCCTCAACCATCACTCGCAATTCTCGTCCTGCCTGGATGGCAAACGCTTTCGAAACACCATTATTCTCGAGAGCCAGATTTTCCAGATCGCGTAGGCGCTGGATATAGGCCTCTACAACTTCGCGTCGTGCTCCGGGTCGTGCACCGCTGATAGCGTCGCAAACCTGGATGATGGGCGAAAGCAGCGTAGTCATTTCAATTTCGTCGTGGTGAGCACCGATGGCATTGCACACATCCGGTTTTTCGCCAAACTTTTCGGCGAGCTTCATACCCAAAATTGCGTGTGGCAATTCGCTCTCATCGTCGGGCACCTTGCCGATATCATGCAACAGTCCTGCACGCTTGGCCGCCTTTGGGTTCAGGCCGAGTTCGCTTGCCATCGTTGCGCATAGATTGGCCACCTCACGCGAGTGTTGCAGGAGGTTCTGACCATAGGAAGAGCGATACTTCATGCGTCCTACCATGCGAATGAGTTCGCTGTGTAAACCATGAATCCCTAGCTCAATAGTTGTGCGTTTTCCTATTTCTACAATCTCGTCGTTGATGTTTTTGGTTACTTTGGCTACTACCTCTTCGATGCGAGCGGGGTGAATACGACCATCGGTTACAAGCTGGTGCAATGAAAGACGGGCAATCTCGCGGCGCACCGGATCGAAGCATGATAATACAATCGCTTCCGGTGTGTCGTCGACGATGATTTCGACGCCAGTTGCTGCTTCCAGAGCGCGAATGTTACGGCCTTCACGACCAATGATGCGTCCTTTGATTTCGTCGTTTTCGATATTGAACACGGAAACGCTGTTTTCAACTGCATGCTCTACCGCTGTGCGCTGAATAGTTTGAATGACAATCTTCTTAGCTTCTTGGTTGGCTTTTAGTTTTGCCTCATCAACAATACCCTGAATCTGCGCTGCGGCAGAATTGCGGGCATCGTCCTTCAATTGTTCCATGAGGCGCATTTTGGCTTCTTCGGCAGTCATTTTAGCCGTTTCCTGAAGTACAGCCACGACTTTCTGGTTGCTCTTTTCTAATTCGGCTTGTTTGCGCTGTGTTGTTTCGAGCTGCTTATTCAGATTTTCCTTCTGCGTTTCCAATTCTTTTTCCTTGCGCTTATATTGCTCGGACTGCTGCGAAAGCTCGCGTTCGCGTGATTTCACTTTGTCTTCGCCCTGCTGCAACTTCTTGTTTCGCTCGCGCACTTCAATTTCGTGCTGATTCTTCATTTCCAAAAACTTCTCTTTGGCCTGAAGAATTTTCTTCTCTTTAATCGTTTCTCCTTCCTTGGTTGCTTCCGCCAATATGCCTTCCTTTTTATTCTTCAAAATATTGTTGAAGACTACCCAGGTAAAACCGCCGCCTACAGCGACTCCGGCAAGGGAAGCAATGAGTACATACAAAATTTCTCCCATAGCTTATATATATAATTGTTTTCCGTCGGCACTTTGCAGACGGTTTTGACACAGGAATTGAAAGAAATCGGAAGAATCAGGCCAGATAATGGTCCAATTGACTTTCCAGAGAGAGCAGGGCAGGAGACATGTCGGTGGGCACTTCCACGCGTTCGACCACCTTTTCAACCACGCGCTCGATGCGTGGTTCGGCGTTCTTAATTGCACTAGTGGCCATCTGTAACGAAGCCATGGCCAACAAGTCTTGTTTATCTTTAACTGCGTAATTCTTCTGGAATGTCTGTATGCTCTCTTCAATGGCCGCTTCGGCCTTACGGATATTTACTTCCTCTGCACTTCCCAGGGTGAGTGGGTAGGTGCGGCCTGCAATGTTCACTTTGATTGAGATATCACTCATGCCGATTGCTTATTTGTTGAGAAGCGTAATACATTCATCAATTTCCTTCACCAGCTCATTGATCCTGTGTCGGGTCACTCCACGGAAATTTTCATCTGTCGGAGCGGGCATTGAACCGGTGTTTCCAACTTTACTGACTCGCTCGCCCAATTCATCTACCTGCTGCTGAAGTTCTTTGTTGATTCGATGCATCGCCTCGTTCTCTTCGCGCAGTCGTTGCAACTGCTGCTGAAGGCTCAATTTGGCCTCACCTAAAGCGGTAATTTTGGCTTGTATGCGTTCGATCAAAATTTCATTCATTGGATATGAATTGAATAGAGTCTTTAAAGATTGTGTGTCAAATGTAAGGTAAGTTCCGAATGTGACAAGTCAGTTTTTTCCTTTTTAGGATGTTCATATTTCTTACTCAGTGGGAGCGCAAATCGCAAGGCTTTCTCCAAATTGGCGAACGTGAAATCTTTATTTAGCGTAATAACAAATTCTTGTCTGCTGATTTTATCAGTCGCCTCCTCAGAGATTTTTGCTCAGGAAAATCAGTATCCTGTGGATTATTTCATTTCTCCCATGGAAATCCCCCTCAGCCTTTCAGGAAATTTTGGTGAGCTGCGAACCAACCACTTTCACGCTGGGCTGGATATTAAAACAAATCAGGTAGAGGGATTGAATGTTCTGGCAGCTGCAGAGGGTTATGTGTCGCGCATTAAGGTGTCGCCGGTTGGCTATGGCTATGCGCTGTATATCGACCATCCCAATGGATATTCCACTGTTTATGGGCATCTGCTCAGGTACTCCCCCAAAATCGACGAGTATGTGAAACGTCAGCAATACGATCTGGAGTCGTTCAGTGTAGATCTTCAGCTCGAAAAAGGACAATTACCTGTTGCAAAAGGCGAAATAATTGGCCTATCGGGAAATACCGGAAGTAGCGGTGGTCCTCATTTGCACTTTGAAGTAAGGGAAACTCAAACTGAAAAAATACTGAACCCCTTGTTGTTCGGTTTCGATATTAAGGATAAGATTCCGCCATCTGCATCCAATGTTTGGATCATACCTATGTCGGACTCTTCTTGGGTAAATGGAGCTCGCGTCCCTGTTGCGCTCGAAGTAAAGGCAGGTAAATTAAAATCTCCTACGCCACCTAAAGTTTATGGTGATGTTGCCTTTGCTATTACTACCATCGATATGCTGGATGACAACACGAATCGATGCGGAATCTATAGAATTGAATTGTATGTGGATGGGCTACAGGTGTATGGCCAACGAATGGATAAACTCGACTTTGCAACCAATCGAGCTATGAATGCGCATACGATATACGAGAGGTATAAAAAAGATCGAAGTTCCATTCACTGCTCATATCGTTTGCCTGGAAATCCGCTCGAGATCTACGACAATCTAGTAAATGATGGTGTATTGATTCTGCGCGATGGTAAGACTCATAATTGTGAATACAGACTGCTCGATATTATGGGCAACGAAACAAGGGTGCAATTTTCTGTTCAGGCACAAACGGTTCCCGGAAAACCAGCTCCAGCCAAAAATTGTCTCGCTCATTGGAATTGGGAAGTGAACAACGCGATCGAAACCCCTTCGGTAAAAGTTTCGATGGAGTCAAGCACCCTATATGAGAACCTGGATTTAACTATTTCGGAGTCTTCGAAAGTCGCAAACACTATTGGTCCAGCCTATCTGATTGCCTCTCCTTATGTGCCGGTGCACAAGGCATACAAACTATCCATAAAAGCGGATAAAGTGAAGCCCGGACTTGAAAGAAAAACAACTGTAGTCCGATGGGACCCTGACAAGGATAAGATTTCCGCGGAACCAAGTCGTTTTGATAACGGATGGATTACTGCTGAGCCCATGTATTTGGGTTATTATGCGCTAATGCTCGATACTGTCAATCCGAAAATTACGCCTATTGATTTTCTTCCCACAATGAACGGGAAAAGTAGCTTTTCTTTTAGAATATCCGATAACCTATCCGGCATTGATCAAATCATTCCTCGAATAGATGGCAAGTGGGCACTCATGGAATACGACGCAAAAAATGCGCGACTAACGTATTATTTCGATGCACGGTTCATTCAACCGGGAAGTCATTCCTTCGATCTGAAAATAGTGGATGCAATGGGTAATGAGCGCACGTTTAAAGGTGACTTTTCATGGTAAAGGAAAAAAAATCAGCGTCACTTTTTTATGCGATAACCTTCTGTGTTCTCCATGTACTGCTTGTTGGATGCACAGATCCTGAGTTAGATAGGGCAGGAGCTTTTGCTGCTGCTCTGGTAGGTAGTGAGGATTATAGTGTGGCTATCCTGCATGAAGCAGCTGGAGATGTAGTTGAGCTGAATGTGCCGGATGCGAATTGGGATGCACGCTTCGCCGATGAAGATATCGCATCGACCTGCGCACTTGCTTTTTATAATCAATTGCCCAATCCCGGTGAAGTATCTTTCATTCGAATGGTAATAGAGAAGAATGGAAATATTCTGAAACGAACGTTTTCCGATGATGAGTTGAAGCTGGCCGACAGATGTATCGACCGTGTTACCGACTACTTTCAGTGGCATCCTCGAATGGGTGTCGATTCCATTCGCCCACTTGTTGATATTCGCTTTTTTCCTGATAGTAGCTTGGCAAAGATGAGTTCTGAAATAAGTGCTCGAGATGTGCAGGACAATGCATTTAAACGAGCCGAATACATCGGCTTTCAAATGGATACCATAGCAAATATTTCGGTGCTGAAACTCAAGCTGGTGGCTCTTTACAAGCAATCACGTCAACGCTTTGATGCGTTTGTAGGTACTGAATCTGAAAGGTTGGTGTTGGTGGTTCCCTCAGATCAATAATCAAGGTGTTTGAAAATCGGCCTGGTTCAATTGAAGCCATTCAAGGGTGGCATTGCAAAAAATGTCTTCCACTACGTTAGGTTCAAGGTTCATTTCAGTGATGAATCGTCCTACTTCTAAATCACCGAGTGGGAAAGGATAATCGGTGCCCAACGTTACACGTTTCGACCCTTGCATTTCCAGAATATATTCTAGCAGTTTCGCATCGTGCGTTGCGCTGTCAACCCAAAACTTTCCGATGTATTCACGAGGGTTTACAGGGTTGTCGATCGCTACTAAGTCGGGGCGACAGTTGAAGCCGTGTTCAATGCGTCCAATTGTAGGAAGAAATGAACCGCCTGCGTGGGCAAAGTTGAATCGTATGCGTGGGTAGCGCTCCATCACCCCCGAGAAAATCAATGAGCAAATAGCTCGCGTAGTTTCAGCAGGCATACCCACCAGCCAAGGTAGCCAGTATTTCTTCATTTCATCTTGCCCCATCATTTCCCATGGATGCACCAGCACAGCCATGTCCAGTTCCTGTATGGCCTGCCACAAGGGTTCGAACAAGGGTTCACCCAAATTTTTTTGATTGACGTTGCTTCCAATTTGAACTCCTTTCATGCCGATTGATTTGCATCGCTCTAATTCAACAATTGCAATGTCAATGTCCTGAAGTGGTAATGTTCCCAGCCCAATGTAGTTTTTGGGAAATCGAGCGACCACATCAGCTATGTGGTCGTTTAGAAAACGTGCTACAGTCAGCCCATGAGAAGGCTGAGCCCAATACGCAAAAAGCACGGGAATCGTGCATACTACTTGCACTTGAGTATTGTATTTAGCATAATCATCTATGCGAAGTTGTTCGTCCCAGCAATTAGCCTCTACCTCACGAAAAAATTTATCGCCTTGCATCATTCGAGCAAAACCGGGTCTGTGGTGGTCGAGATGAATGAAGCCGCCATATCCAAACTGCGACGTCCAGTCGGGTAATAACTTGGGCATGATGTGCGTGTGCATGTCAATCTTCAGACTCATAGAAAGGGCTATTTTTTATTGCTTGCGAACCGGCCGTAAATCTAGCATGTTCACAGGGTTGGTCTCCAATCCGCTGATGTTGTTTCGAATAAAATGTGAGACCTGATCGTAGTAAAGAGGAATGACAGGTGCATCTTGCATGAGCAAATCGTTGAGCAATGCAACGTATTCGAAACG
>JAURKF010000014.1 GCA_030831885.1 Flavobacteriales bacterium | reverse complement strand
TTTACGAGTGAATAAAAGCAGTAGGATTAGTGCTTAGAAGCGAATGTCTGTGCAACAGAGAAGCCTGCTTCGTCAATGCCATAGGTAAGCTGGTCGATACGGTTGCTGAAGAAGTTGTACAACAAAATCGCAACAGCCGAAGCCAAGATACCGAGGAATGTATTTACAAGTGCTTCAGAGATACCGACAGAAAGCTGCGCAGGATCCGGCACACCGGCAGCCATTGCCGAGAATGACTTGATCATACCCGATACCGTACCCAAGAGTCCAATCAATACACCGAGGGATGCGGATGTGGAAAGTATAACGAGGTTCTTGGAAAGCATCGGAAGCTCAAGAGATGTTGCTTCTTCGAGCTCTTGCTTGAGAGCGCCCACTTTTGATTCCTTATCCATGGTGTTATCTGCAGAAAGTGTCTTGTATTTCACCAAACCGGCCCGCATTACAGCACCTACAGACCCTTTTTGCTTGTCGCATGCAGCGATGGCAGCATCAATCTGACCATTGTTCAGCAATGTGCGTACGTTGTGAACGAATTTGTCAACGCTACCTGTGCCGCGTGCCTGAAATAAACTAATCAAACGCTCCAGGAAGAAGGTAAGAACAATGATATTTACAGCTATGAGGAATGGCACGATGAATCCACCCTTGTAAATCGTTCCGTATAAATTACCATCGATTGGATGCCCCAGATGCGGGTCGCCACCTTCGAAATTGGCCGGATTACCCAATACATACATGTAAATAAGCACACCCACGACGAGCGCAACAGGAATGGCAATGTAAGGGAAGATCGAGCTGAAATTGCTGCCTGACTTCTGACTCATAGAATTAGAGGTTTTATTGGTTTTATTCATTGATTTTGTGTTTGATATTCGTTTCCTTTCAATGAAGGTTCTAAAATTGAGGTGCGAACATACTAAAACTTCGGTTATTCACACTACCAACGAGTGCACAATTAACCTACCCGTAAAAAGAAATCGGCCCTTCAGGGCCGATTTTTATTGAGCGTATTCATTTTCAGTGTTTACTGAGATATTCAGCTACACCTTCATGCGACTCGGCCATTCCTGTTTTTCCTTTCGTCCAGTTGGCGGGGCACACTTCTCCGTTTTCTTCGAAGAATTGAAGGGCATCTACCATGCGCAAGGCTTCTTCCACATTGCGCCCGAGAGGCAAATTGTTGATGAGCATATGTTGGATAACTCCTTTTTTGTCGATTAAAAATAATCCACGGAATGCAATCATGGGTCCGTTGGCAACCAAGTTGCCTTCTTCATCATAGGTGTATTCGCCCCACAAGGTTCCGAAAGAATCGGAAATCGTTTTGGTGGTATCGGCCACTATTGGGTATGTAATGCCTTTGATTCCCCCTTGCTCTTTCGGCATTTGAAGCCAGCCCCAATGAGATTGCTCGGTGTCTGTTGAGCATGCAACCAATGCAACCCCTCTGCTTTCGAACTCGCTCAGTTTTTCCTGAAATGCATGAAGCTCGGTGGGACAAACAAATGTGAAATCTTTTGGATAGAAGAAAAGAACAACGTGCTTCTTTCCAATGTATTCCTCCAGTGAAAAGCTGTCAACGACTTTGTAACCCTCCAATACTGCTTTAGCCTTGAAGGACGGTGCTTTTTTACCTACTGATGATGCCATGATGTATAATTGTCTTGGGTTAATTTATTTTCGAAAACAAAAAATCGTTTATTGGGTTCATTTAAATATGCAGAGCCCGTTTGCCCGTCGCATCGAGAGCCGCCTCTTTAAAGCTCTCGGTAAACGTTGGGTGGGCATGGCTGATGCGGCCGATGTCTTCTGCGCTGGCGCGGAATTCCATTGCTACAACGGCCTCGGCTATCAAGTCGGCTGCGCGAGGACCAATCATGTGCACTCCCAAAATCTCATCGGTCTCGCTGTGAGCAAGTACTTTGATGAGTCCATCCAAATCCATGCTGGCGCGGGCACGGCCGCTGGCCTTGAATGGGAAGCTGCCTACTTTGAATGAAACACCGGACTCTTTCAACTGCTCCTCGGTTTGACCTACGGAAGCTACTTCAGGCCATGTGTAAACCACACCGGGTATGAGATTATAATTGATATGCGGCTTCTGTCCGGCAATCGTTTCGGCAACGAATACTCCTTCTTCTTCTGCCTTGTGCGCGAGCATGGCTCCTTTCACAACGTCGCCTATCGCATAGATGCCGGGAACATTGGTCTGCAAGTGAGCGTCCACAGCCACGCGTCCGCGATCATCCATCAGCACCCCTGCTTTTTCAAGACCCAGGTTTTCAGTGTACGGCTTGCGTCCAACTGCTACTAATACGTAGTCGCCTTCCAATACCAATTCGCCTCCTTTGGGGTCATCGGCTTTTACGGTGACGTTTTTCCCCTTAGCAGTTACTTCTTTCACTTTATGCGAAAGATAAAATTCGAAGTTGTTTTTCTTGAGACTTTTCTGCAATTCCTTGCCCATGGTGCGGTCCATGGTGGGAATGATACTATCCATGAATTCCACAACACTTACCTTGGCGCCGAGTCTGCCATACACACTGCCTAGCTCTAAGCCAATTACCCCTCCGCCAATAATGATGAGGTGTTTAGGAACCTCTGTAAGCTCAAGCGCTTCGGTGCTTGTGATAATGCGTTTCTTATCGATCGAGATGAACGGCAACGACGCGGGCTTAGAGCCGGTAGCAATAATGGTATTCTTGGTTTGCAGTGTAGTTGTTTTGCCGTCGTCGTGTTTTACCGAAATCGTGTTGTTGTTTTCAAATGAACCATGGCCATGGATAACCGTGATTTTGTTTTTCTTCATTAAGAAGTTGATTCCACCAACCGTTTGCGTAACAACATCTTGCTTGCGCTTGATCATTTGCTTCAGGTTCACTTTAGGCTCGCTCTTCAAATCGATGCCATGCTCCTGAAACGTATGGACAGCATTGTGAAAATGTTCGGAAGAATCGAGCAGCGCCTTGCTTGGAATGCAACCCACATTTAGGCAGGTTCCGCCAAGTGTCGAATACCGCTCAATTAAAGCTGTTTTCAGGCCTAGCTGAGCACAGCGGATAGCCGAAACGTATCCACCCGGCCCAGATCCAATAATTACAACGTCGAAGTTTTCCATAGCAAAATAAGTTCGGGGCGCAAATGTAGGAGCAATGAAGATTAGTTACATTTGTACGCTGACTTAAATTTGTTTTCCATCTAATCTGGATACACTATTCGAAACATGCGTCTGGACCCCTTCATAACCGATCTGTTTTACGATCACGATTGCGTGATTCTTCCGGATTTTGGAGGGTTGGTTGCGAACTATCGTTCGGCCAGGCTCAACGTGATATCGCATGTTATTCAGCCGCCTTCCAAGCATGTCGGTTTTAATCCCAGTTTGAAATACAATGATGGCCTGCTAGCCAATTATATTTCTTCTGCACTGGGTATTACTTACAAGGACGCTGCCGCCCAGCTGGCGCAAACAATTGCGGAATATCGCAGATTGATCGATACCGAAGGTCGGTTCTCGATTGATCGCATAGGTATCTTCTATAAAGATCGTCTTGGTCAGGTGCAGTTCATCCCGGATGATCAGGAAAACTTCCTGATGGAATCGCATGGGTTAAAACCAATCCAACTCAAATTGGTTGGTGGTTTGGAAAACACGGATGGGGGCAAAGGAAAGGTTGTACAAATAAACTCGGGTGGAAATCTTCGCCGATGGAAAATAGCTGCTGCCATTGCGGTCCCGGCATTGCTCGTGGGCTCATGGATGTTGGGCAGTCGTGTGGGAAGTGGTGAGAATATGAATTTTGCTTCACTCAATCCGTTTGGTGAACCGCGCAAGGAGTCGGCCTACATACCGGTGGCGCAGAAGTGGGATTTACCCATGCAATTTGTCGAAAGCAATTATGATAATCTTCTGAGTACAGGTGCTCCTGTGGCAATCGATTTTGTGAATGGTGTAGCTGCCTCGAACGGCATCGCCGTGGAGAAATCTGCCAATGAAATTAATCCGGTCATGCCCATAGAGCAATCCTCCAACTCTTCTACTTCCGTTCAAGAGGCAAGGATTAAACAAGTCAAGGATGCTTCCTTCACTCTTATTGGCGGAGCTTTTCAGGTTAAGGAAAATGCCCAGCGCCTCATTAATCAGTTGCGTGCCCGCGGCTACAATGCTGATTTTGATGGTATGAAAGGAGAATTACATCTTGTTGCAATAGGGCATTTTAGTGACCGTAAAATGGCGGAAGCGGCAAAAGCCAAGGTTCTGGCCGATGGTTCTCAGGCCTGGATTCGTACCAATTAATTCCAACGTATGATTTCATTAAACGGAATTCGAAATGTGATTTTCGATTTTGGAGGTGTGTTGTTCGAAATTGACTATGACTTACCTGCAAGGGAATTCGAGAGATTGGGTTTTGCCGGGTTTCGAGATTTATATACGCAGGCCGCGCAAAATCCTATTTTTGATTTGTTAGAGACCGGGAAAGTTTCGAACGACGAGTTTATCGATTTTCTCCAACAACACGCCCCCGAAGCAACACGCGAACAAGTTCTTCATGCGTGGAATGTAATACTGTTGCAGATACTTCCCGACGAGGTGCAGCATGTTCACCGGATGCGTCAATCCGGTGTTCGAACATTTCTTCTGAGCAACACCAACGCTATTCATGTCGCGGAGTTCGAGCAAATGATTGCAAACTCTATGGACTTTCAGCTTTTCAGAAGTTCGTTTGAGAAGATATATTACTCCAACGCCATTGGTTTGAAAAAACCGCATCCAGAAACATTTCTCGCTGTGTGCGAATGGAACAACCTGAATCCTTCTGAGACATTGTTTATTGATGACAGCAAGCAACATGTTGAAGGAGCTCTGAGGGCAGGATTGCATGCTCATCATTTGCAGCCCGGTGAGCGCATAAGCTCGTTGCTTGCACTGGCCTAATCTGATTCTTCCATTAGCGTAATGGCTGTCTCATTCTCAATGATGATTCCGGGCACGCCATTGCTATCTTTTGTTACCATTCCCTTCACGCAAATTGTTTTGTTCTTTAGCCATTCGTGTGGCTGGTAGCTAAAATTGGGTACGTCTTGATTGAAAATAGTGACGGTGAAAATTTGATTTGGAAATGACTTATCGAGATTTAAAAAGATGTTGCCTTTCGATGATAGTTTAGTGCTGACTACCTTACCGCATGCATTGATTTCATCGCGCTTACCGGCATACAAAGCAGCTTGCCGCGTGTTGAAGGTGTTGCGCGGAAGTTTCGTTGCGTCAAGAGGTTCTATATCCCCCGATTTGGTTTCATCTTGGATCCAATAGGCCAGATGCGCTGTGGATTCCAGTATGTGTTCATCCTGGTCGTTTAGCTTACAGAAAAAATTAAGTCCTGTTACTTTCTCTACACTGTCGATGGTGCACACGTAGTGTGTTAAGGGATGCTCGCATTTCTTGTTTGGCATTATAAATCCGATGGCTTCCTGATGCTCCAGATCAAGAATCACTTTGTAATAGTATTCCGGTATGCTCACCTGGTTCTTGCCCTGTTCGAGTTTTTGCAAGTTGGCATGAAGCACACCGCCCGTGACAACAAACAAGGGAGCATTGTGTGCAATGCAAGCGCTGCGCATGGCGTCTTCCAAATCGGCCCATCGACCACGGTTGAGCCCGGGAAGTTGGGGCGACATGTTGCTGTAGAAATAACTTTCGGAAAGTGCTTTTTTGGAGTAGCGGAAGTCGGCCGATGGCGCAAGGTGTCCACGATCATAGCCGAAGCCTTCTGTTTTCGTTTTGCCTTCGGTAGTTTTAATTTTTAATGCAAAGTCGGCATCTTCCGCAGAGCCTGATTTGATAAGTGGATCGGGACGAAAATCATTAGTGCGACCTTCTGTTCCTGTTGCAACATCCGGCAACAGCATATGGGCAACCCACTTGGCTTGTTCATGCGACTCATCATACACCAGTGCATAAGCTGTATGATAAATTACTTCATCGCATGAAGCTGTTTCAGGCAACCCCACATGTGCAAGCTGGTGCCGCATAGATTGAAACTTCAAGTCTTCCAGTGCTCCGGAAAGGCTGTCGTGAGCTGCTTTCAGCGCTGCAATTTGCGCGCTGGTAGTTGCAATTTTTGTGTCCAGTGTTTGCGCTGAAGCAATACTGGACCACAACAAAATAGTCCACAAAAGACTAGCGCTATTGACATTTCCGAATTTATTAATCATAAGAGAACGAAAGTAAAAACAAACACTCCTAATCGTTCATCAGCGCACTACTAGTCGCAGGGTTTGTCTGCTGCGTTGTTCCAAGATTATTTCTTTGCCAACACTAAGGCGACCTGCTGTAGTATCATCGCCATGCCTAACCGTGACGAGTTGAAGCCCTGTGTTGTATAGAACCGCATAGTGCTGCTCCAGTGTTTTCAATAGTTGCGGTAGTTTGAATGCATCATCATCGAAGACCACCGAAAAGCTGATTGCGGAGTTTTCCATGAGGTGAATACGAATCCCTAATCGTGAAAATATTTCGAAGATTTCTTTAAGATTGTCTTCAACAATAAAACTGAAATCACGTGTAGAGATGGAAAGCAATACTTGATTTTCCTTGATAATGTAGCATGGAGTGAGATGATCGAATGCCGTGCTTTCCTGAATGATAGATCCTTCGGCCGCCGGATTAATGAAGGATTTTATAGATAGAGGAATTCCTTTGTTCTGCAGTGGCTTGATGGTTTTCGGATGGATTACACTCGCGCCGTAATAAGCCAGCTCGATGGCTTCTTTGAATGAAATGCAATCAAGCTTAACAGTATCCTTAAATTTTTTCGGGTCGGCATTCAACATTCCGGGAACATCTTTCCAAATGGTGACACTGCTTGCATCGAGCAGATAAGCCATAATGGCCGCTGTAAAGTCGGAGCCCTCACGACCTAGCGAGGTTGTGCGTCCTTGCGCTGTGCTGCCGATGAATCCCTGAAGCACGCATACTTTTCCTTCTTCCAATGTCCGTCGAATGCCTTCTGTACGTTGTGCGCTGGCATCCCAGTTCACGCGGGCATCTCGAAAGCGATCATC
>JAURKF010000099.1 GCA_030831885.1 Flavobacteriales bacterium | reverse complement strand
CTTGGAATAAAGGCGATTTAGAAAAACTAATTCAAGCATACATTGAAGAGGTTATTGCTCGCGGCTAGATCTGCTTATTCGAATGTTGAATAGAGACTTGAAGTGAATTATAAATCGAAAAGAAACCAACAAACCCAAGAAATTCTCATTGGAGTTTGTTTATTCCGTTCGGGTCTAAGAAAAGTTCGTTGTATTTTCGACACCAATCTTAACCGAGGATAATTTTTAAAACCAATTGATTCAATCACCATGAAAAAATTTTACGCGTTATCGCTATTTGTTTCCATGACCTTATGGGGGGCGGCACAAACGTTCACTATGAACAATTCGCTGGTGTCTCCAACCTATAACTCCGGGGGATGCACGGGAGTGACCGATATGAACAATGATGGGCTTGACGACATCGTTATTCTCGACAACAGCCGCGATGTTTCCATTGCTTATCAGCAAGCCGATGGCTCCTTTTCGGTTAGCCATTTCGGTGTAGTAAGCGGTCAGTCGCAATGGGGTATGTGCGTGGGTGACATCGATAACGATGGACACAAAGACATCATGTGCGGCGGTAGCTATGACGATGTGCACATCGTAAACATTGATGGACCAGGTATTTACCAGGTAGACGATTACACTTGGGCCAACATCTTCACCCAAGGATGCAATCTTGCGGACGTCAACAATGACGGCTTCCTGGACGGTTTCCTTTGCCACGATGATGGTCACAATGTAATACTTGAAAACGACCAAACAGGAATGTTCATTAACGGAACGTACATGATGGACATGGTTTTCTTCCCGGAAACATCGAACGGTAATGATAATAGCGGAAACTACGGCTCCGTTTGGACCGACTTCGACCGCGATGGTGATACCGATTTGTTCATTGCCAAGTGTCGACAATTTATCAGCGATCCATACGATTATCGCCGAACCAACGTGCTTGTAATCAACAACGGCGATGGTACATATGACCACACTAACCCGGTTACAGGCATTGCCTATTCTCAAGAACGTGGACTGGTAAACCTTGAGCAGTCTTGGACGAGCGATTTTGCCGATATCGATAACGATGGTGACTTCGATTGCTTCCTTACTACTCACAGCAATACCCTTGAAATTTATGAGAACGACGGAAATGGATACTTCACTGATCGCACCCAGGGTTCCGGTTTGCAATATTCAGGTTTCTTCCTACAAGCCAAAATGCACGACTTCGACAACGATGGTTTCCTTGATTTGATTCATGCAGGCGGTAACCACGACTACTACCACAACGATGGTGATTTCTCTTTCACGCGCATTACCAACACATTCGTCAACAGCGATGTAATGCATAGCTTTGGCATCGGTGATTTGAATCACGATGGTTACCTCGATGTGTATGCCAGCTATGGCGATGGATATGTAGATGCCGATAACTCCAATCCCGACCGCATTTTCATCAACAATGGCGGCAACAACAACTGGATCAGTTTTGATTTGGAAGGAACCATCAGCAACAAAGATGCTGTTGGAGCCATTGTTGAAATTACGGGTTCATTCGGAACTCAAGTTCGTGAAATCCGCGCCGGAGAAAGCTATGGTATAACCAATACGTTCTACTGTCATTTCGGTTTAGGCAACGCCACTTCTGTGTCTCAAGCCACCATCGAATGGCCATCCGGATTGGAAACGGTAATCAACAATCCATCTATCAATACCTTCCATAGCGTAATTGAAAGCCCTTGCTTTCTCGATGCTCCTGCTGTAGTTGCGGTAGGCAGCACACAATTCTGTGAAGGTGGTTCAGTAACCTTGCAAGCATCTACCCCAGGCCTCACTTACGAATGGAATGATGGTCAAACCGGATCTTCTATTACAGTTTCAGAACCGGGCAACTACTTTGTTACAGCAACAAGTGCTGAAGGGTGCATCGCCATCTCGCAAGGTATTGCCGTTACAAACATTCCAAATTCTCCGGCTGTGATTATCCCGAATGGTGACACACACATTTGCGACAACACTACCCTCACCCTTACCGCAAACCAAGGAGTGAGCTACGCTTGGAGCAACGGAGCAACAAGCCAGTCTATTGATGTTTCAACTGCAGGCACTTATACCGTGCAAGTGATTGGTCAGTGCGGTGAAAGCACTTCAGACCCTGTGACAGTGGTTGTTTCTACAACGCCTGCCACTCCATCGGTAACGAATGTTGAAATTCAGCCCAACACTACTGCCACTCTCACTGTGTCAGGTGGAGCCAACATTCAGTGGTATTCTTCAGCTACATCCAACACTCCTATTGCAACAGGCAACTCCTTCACAACTCCTTCTTTGAGCGCTACTACTTCCTACTGGGTAGAAGATGCGAATACCTTCCCTGGCGATGTAGCAATGGGTGGTAAATCTGATCAAACGTTAAACGGCAATGGTCAGTACCAGCAAAACTCAACCTACTACTTGTTGTTCGATGCCAACGAAGATGTCATCATCAATTCAGTTAAAGTATTTGCTCAAGGCGCAGCCAACCGCACCATTGCCGTTGTTGATGCCGGAGGCACAACCGTTGCGACAGGCACCTTCAACATTCCGGATGGAGAGTCTATCGTAAATCTCGACTTCTTCGTTCCTGCCGGCAGCGGCTACGGTCTTCGTCTCGTTGGCAACAACCCATTGTTGTGGCGTGATAAGGATTTGACTAATCCATTCGCTTATCCATTTGAAATTGGTGGTTTAGTAACTATCACAAATACAAACGTGAGCGGAGGCGATACGGATAACTACTACTACTATTTCTATGACTGGAACGTACAAGCGCCCGATTTCACCTGTGCAAGCGATCGCGTTGAAGTTCAGGCCATCGTTTTGGGAATGGACGAGCTTGAAGGCACGTCAGAAATGCAACTTTATCCAAACCCGACCACCAGCGATTTAACAATAACATACAATAGCATGGTGAACTCTTCGATGAGCCTTCAGATTGTGGATCAGACAGGCCGTGTAGTGCTTACTAAACAAGTAAACTGCACCACTGGAAACAATACCCACAGAATGGATGTTTCAAACATTGCATCAGGTGTATATCAATTGCAAGTTGTTAGAGGTAACCAATCTGTAGCTCGCAAGATTGTTATTGAGTAATCTGCCGTAACCTTATTCGAAAGGGCTGCCTGCGGGTGGCCCTTTCTTTTTCTGCTTGTGCATATTCCGTTTTAAAACTTTAACCTCACAGGCTTTCATAGATGACTGTGGATGGTTAGCATTGTAGCTGAATTACAAATGCAAATCTCTATGCGATTGGTAAAACCGCTATTCGTATTAATTCTACTTCTTGTTTATGCTGAGCTAACTGCTCAGAAATTGGAAAAATTTACTCGTAACGAAACCGCTGTCATCAAGGAACTCAACGCGCTGCTTGATCCTGGAAGCCAAGGTCGGGGAAGTGAACTAGTCGAGAAGCAATTTGCTCCCATATGGCTGCAACCTGCATCTTTCACTCCAAATCAACGCGAACAGGTTTACAATGTTCTCGATGCAATGATTAAAAACAAGAGTAAGGCATTTCCCGATTTCCATGAATATCTGAAGGCGCTTATAGCTTTTACCACCTCGGGAAAGACAGAGACTGATTTCAACTCATGGAGTGATGTACTGCTTCGTGTTATGGCCGATAAGAAGAACAAAAAATTCATATCAGAACTTCTTGAAAGCTCTGCATTGTTGTTTCGCGATCATTCCTTTTTTGAAAATGAAATGATACGATGGCAAAGCAGCTCCAATGATTTTCGATTTGAATTCGATAGTATCCCTGCCATTGCCTTTGGAGTTACCGATTTGCGATGCTACAGCAAAGGAGACAGCAGTATTATCTATGGAACCTCCGGTTATTATTATCCGGGTAATCAACGATTCATGGGCTCTTCAGGAAAAGTGACCTGGCAAAGAGCCGGATTCGATCCTGAAAAAACCTATGCTGAATTGTTTGATTACTCGATTCGTGTAAAAGGATCGACCTACAGCGCCGACTCTGTCACGTTTCATACAGAGTTTTTCCAGCAACCCCTCAAAGGAAGGCTCACCGATAAAATACTGGCCGATAAAAACGCCGAAAACGCTGCCTACCCTCGTTTTGAATCATACTTCAAACGGTTGCAAATTCAAAACATCGAGAAAAACATGGACTATGACGGCGGATTCACGATGGCGGGAACCCAATTGATTGGTAGCGGATCACCCGATGAACCGGCGGTAATTACAATCTATCGTGACAACAAAGAGCTACTGACTGCTTCCAGTATCGAGTTTGCGATAAAACCCGGCCGAATAAATACTTCGCATGCACGAATTCGCATCCTGCTCGATGGTGATTCGATTACGCATCCGGATATCAACTTTTCGTACGATCGGAAATTACACAAGGTCGTTCTTTTGAGAAGCGACGAGGGTATATCGCGCTCGCCATTTCAGAACACATACCACAATGTCGACATGTATTTCGAAGCGCTTATGTGGAGCGTTGACGAGCCAACTATAAAACTGGGATCAATTGAAAGTAGCACACAACGCTTCGCGGCTTTTGAGTCGAACAGTTATTTTAAAAAACGGCGCTACGACTCCATGATGGGTATTTCTTCTTCGCACCCGCTATACGAGATTAAACAATACGCTGATCACATCAAGAGTAATAGTTTCTCAGCATATGAGCTCTGCGTGTATCATCACTTCAGTGAGGAACAGGAGCATGCAATACTAATTGACCTCAACAATAAAGGATTCATTGATTACGACCTGAACACGCATCAAATCAATGTCAGGCCTAAATTGTATTGGCATATCGAAAACAACATTGGCAAGCGCGATTATGATGTGATACAGTTTAGCTCGGAAGTAGAATCGGGGCCCAATGGTCAATTAAGCCTGCTCAATTATGATTTAATGATGAAAGGCGTCGATAATTTTCAGGTGTCCGATTCCCAGCAAGTAAATATCATCCCCATCAATAAAGAGGTAGTGTTGAAGAAAAACCGTGATTTCGTTTTTGGTGGGCGTGTCTATGCCGGTAATTTCGAGTTCAATGGACCTGAATACTTCTTCTCGTATGAAAAATTTCAACTCGATCTGATTCAGGTAGATTCATGCCGGATTTACGTAGAAGATGCTTCGCTCGGTCGCAACCAATATGGCCAACCACAAAAGTCGAGGGTAAAAAGCGTTATTCGCGATGTGTCCGGCTTTATTAAAGTCGATGCTCCATCGAACAAGGGAGGATTTCATAGCCGATCTTATCCGCAATATCCAATTTTCACATGCACAAAAACATCGTTTGTTTACTGGAGCGACCCGGCAATTCAAAAGGGTGTTTACAAAAAGGAAAAATTCTTTTATCAGTTGGAGCCCTTCACTATCGATTCACTCGACAACTTCAGCAAGAAGGATTTACGCTTTGAGGGTACGCTTGTAAGCGGTGGCATCTTTCCGGATATCACCGAACCACTGGTGCTGATGGAAGATAACTCACTTGGTTTTAAACGAAATACCGGAGCAGATTTACCCTCTTATGGAGGCAAGGCAAAAGTTACAGCAGAACTTAAACTTGATTATTCAGGCTTGAAGGGTGGTGGTGATTTCAGCTATCTCACCGCTTCAGCTTCCTCACGTGAGTTCACCTTCCTACCCGACTCTATGCTTGGTAGAACATATAAGTTCAGCAACCGCGAATTGACGGGGAAAGTAGAGGTCCCAAAGGCACATAGTGATTCAACCTTTTTGGCATTTCATGCAAAGCGTGACAATCTCGATATATCCAGCATCAATAATCCGATTGAATTTTTCAATGCGAAAGAAGCCAATTTAACCGGCACATTGCATTTGAAACCGACCGGTATGACGGGTAATGGATTCATGGAATTCAGCGGAGCCAAGCTTACTTCCGATTTGATGCGATATACCCGAAGGAAGATATTATCTGACACCTCTTCCTTTCAAATGCGAGGTGCAGGCCAGGAACTTGGATCGGGGCTGGCATTTAAAACGGATAATGTTAATGCCGACGTAGACTTCGACCGACGTGATGGTATATTTAAAAGTAATGGCGGTGAAACGAAGATTGAATTCCCTACCAATCAATACGTCTGTTATATGGACCAATTCACTTGGTTCATGGATCGTGACGAACTTGAGTTATCATCCAATAGAAAACCAATTGTGGACGATTTGCTCATTGATACTGCTGAAGATTCTAAGCGATCCAACTTCTACTCCGTGGCAGAAGGACAAGATTCACTGAATTTCCTTTCACCCAAAGCCAAGTTCGATTTACGACGCGGTAAACTATACTGTTCAAAAATCAAGTATATCGTAGTAGCCGACTCTAAGATTACTCCCGACTCAGGGAAAGTAACTATTGAGAAATTTGCCAATATGGTACCCCTGAAAAACTCTCAAATACTGAGCAATTACGTAACCCAGTACCATCAGATATTCAATGCAGATATTAAAATCAAAGGACGTCGCGAATACAATGCAGCAGGCGATATCACTTACATCGACGAGCAAAAGAAAGAACAGGTAATTCATATGGATGATATTCGGGTTGACACGTCCTATCAAACCATCGGGAAAGGAAAAATCGCGGAGGGTACCGGATTTTTCCTATCTCCCGCATTTGAATACTACGGTGAATTTGAGATGCATGCCAACAGTCGATATCTCACGTTTGATGGGGGCACTCGAATCTTGCACAACTGCGAGCTAATGCCGACAACTTATTTCAAGTTTCGCTCGGAGATTAACCCTGAAGAAATATACATTCCGGTCGATTCAACCCTACGGGATATGACGATGACCAGGCTTGGAGTTGGCGTAATGATAACCGGTGATTCGCCGATGTCCGTATATCCGGCGTTCCTCAGCGATATACACGAGAAAGATGATCGCTCCATAATTCAGGCTGAGGGATTTCTCACGCATGACAAGGCAACCGGACGCTATTTGATAGGACCAAAAGAAAAAATCAAACAACCCAAACTACCGGGTAATTTGCTTGCACTAAACACATCGAACTGTGAGATGAATGGTGACGGTCGAATGGATTTCAACGTCGATTTCGGTGTAATGAGATTTACAAATGTTGGCGACGTATTCTATCGCACAAAAGAAGATGCCATAAGCACGAGCGGAGTGAGTGTTCTAAATTTCCCGATTGATGAGGGTTCGCTCAAGTATATCTACGAACAAATCGAGAAATGGCCCAATCTGCAGCCTGTCGATATTACGCGCACTAAATACGAGAAGAGCCTCGTAGAGATATTGGGAACTGAAAAATCGGATAAACTCATCTCAGAATTAGGACTGAGCGGACAAATGAAACGAATACCCGAAGAATTGATGGCGACGTTTTACCTTGCTGATGTAAAGTTCAAATGGAATTCGGTCGATGAGACTTTTCAAAGCCAGGGGCAAATTGGTATTGCCAGCATGGATAAGAAACAACTATTCAAGTACGTGAAAGGTAAGATTGAAGTCCAACGGAAACTCGGAGCCGATGTTTTGCGCATGTACATTGAGCTTGACCCAACCGTGTGGTATTATTTCGAATACAAGCTCGGCATCATGAACATTCTAAGCAGTGACAAAGAATTTGGAGCAAAAATGAGCGAAATCAAAGACGATAAGCGTCGCTTCGATGAAGGCCGCAACAAATACAGCTATCTGTTCATCAACAACAAGAAAAAGCGCGATGACTTTGTGGCGAGGTTTAGTGATTTGTAAGAGCGTCTTGAATAAAATGGTTGACGCAAATGCAAGCCGGTTGAAGAGTTTAGTAAGAGCCGAACCTAAATACGCGAAGGGCTTGAAGTTGCAAGATTAGAAGAAAAGCAATCAGAGGTCAACCTAAACCATCACCCCTATCACACAAATATCGTCCACTTGCTCTTGCGCGCCTCGATATTGATGATGTTGCGATAGTAACCGAGTGCGCTGTTCATCCATGGGTAAATGTGCAATACTCAGAAGCAGCTCGCGGAAACGTGCGCGTGTAAACTTCTTGTTGTTTTCGCCCCCAAACTGATCCGCATAACCATCGGTGAAGAGATAGATGATATCCCCTTCATTGAGCGCGATTTCGTGCGTAGTGAATGGTTTCGGATTGTGCGCTTTGCCAATGGGTTGCTTATCGGCCTTAATTTCTTCCATTCGGTTCTCACTGGCGCGGTAAATCCAAATTGGATTGTTGGCACCGGCCCATAGCAATTTGCCATTATTTGTGTCAAGCGCACACAACGATGCGTCCATCCCATCTTTCACATCTTCATCGCTCTTGGCAAAATTATCTATTACAAGTTCCCTTGATTGATTCAATATTTCACCCGGCATACGCAAGGCAAACTCATTCATCGAACGACTTAGTGCATTGTTGCAAACTACGCTTACCATAGCGCCGGGCACTCCATGACCAGTGCAATCGCAAGCAGCAAAATAAACGACGTTTCCAATAGACTCCATCCAATAGAAATCGCCTGCTACCATATCCTTCGGTAAATAGAGGATAAATGATTTTTTGAGAAATTCCTTTACCAAACGAGGCGGTGGAAGAATGGCGGTTTGTATTCTCTTGGCATACTCTATTGAATCGAGAATTTCCCGGTTCTTTACCTCGACCAT
>JAURKF010000098.1 GCA_030831885.1 Flavobacteriales bacterium | reverse complement strand
TAATAAAAACGGATTACTTCCAAACTGAAACTCCCCGAAGTAAACGCCTATGAGCATACTCGCAAGGAAAAACTGCACGAGTGCCAAAATGCTCATCACCCAAGGCTCCCATGCTTTGGAAGTGCGCATCAGAAACAAGCCTATTACTACATGCCAGAAGGTCCACAATAGGAAGCTTCCCTCCTGCCCTTCCCACATGCAACTAAAGACGTACTTCATGGGCATTGCATTGTTGAGGTGATCCCAAGCGTATTTGTATTCGTAGAGGTGATTAAAGAGAATGTAAAATAAGGTTCCGATTACTCCGAATACAGCTGCTGTGTGTGTAAAGAAACCAATGCGCGCCGGCTTTAGCCACGGATTGCCTATACCCTCATGCTTGGTAGCTAGATAGTATGTGATGGCTGTAAAGAGCGCTGCCACAAAACTCAACACGACAAAAAAATTGCCCAGGATACCGGGCCATACATGTTCGTTGAGGTATTGAACTTCTTGCATAAAATGGATTGATTAAAGCGATGCGCTTCTTAAAGTTTGTTATCAGTTCTCAGCCGAGAGGGAATGTTTCTGATCGTTGTACTTACTCGGGCACTTCATAAGCATGTGCGAAGCATAGAAAACTCCATCATTGCCCATTTTCCCTTCGAGCGTGACGTTCTCGCTCATCTCAAGTCCCATAGGTTTTCCTTGCTTGTCGCGCAAGTGGACATAACACGTTTTGCCTTCGCTGTCTGTAACATAAAACTTGGTGAGATCTGCGTCGGTGTTCGCATCGTATTCAACAGATTGAGTCTTGTCGAAAGTGCCCACAATCTTTACCTGTCTTTCACCTTGGGCTGCGGCTTCAGCAAATGTCACACTGTCGACTGCCCTTGTGTAGGTTGAAACAAGAATGGCTGAAATGGCCGCAATTAAAACAATCAGTACAATGTGCATTTTCTTCATGACTTTCCTCCCTTGCGTGTTTTTTCAATGTTGGAAATTCGATTGTCGAGGCGCCACAAGTAGAGAAGTAACCCTACCATAACGATGCTTGCTACCCCCACGACTATTTTAATTTTCCCACTTTCATAAAAGTATTCTTCCATGCCACTTTGAGCCGATGCGGGCAAACAAACCATCACGATCATCAGCAGGAAAAGTATATTCAATTTAATTTTCATGTTGTTCCAATTGTTGAATTCGAAGTCGTAAACTATAAATCCAATATCCCAGGAGTATGAAACCTGCGCATGCCGGATAGAAAACCGATCGCAGGGAGCTATCGAGGTCGTATTTAGAAAACGCAGGGTTGCCGCTCTTGCCGGGGTGAAGGCCTTCCGTGAATCGCGGCATCACCATAAGCAGCACAACCATCAAAACGAATGCGAAGATGTTGAAGATAGCTGACAAGCGCGCGCGCTTTTCTTCATCGGGTGATGAAGACCGTAATATAAAGTAGGCGACATATACCATAAATACAACCAGCGAGCCATTGAGCTGGGGGTCGTTCGTCCACCAAGCACCCCAGGTGAATCGCGCCCAGAGTGATCCCGTGATTAATCCCAACACACAAAACACCAGTCCAACGGCAGCAGCTGAAGATGCCTTAACATCGTGTTGCAAGTCGATACGACCATCCTCTTTGCCCAAAGCACGTATGCTAAACACAAAACTGATGGTCATGAGCACAAACATGGTAAACCACATAGGCACGTGCCACATCAGGTTGCGAATGCTCTCCATAATGATGGGTTGATAGGGAAATCCGAATCGGGAGAATTCCTCCTGACTCACTCGGTACGAACACTCCGTATTTCCGGTGCCGGACACGAACTGAAAACCGTCATGCCCAACGGGTGAATCGACAATGATAGTTCCATCGATATCGTTGTTTGCAGCAAAACCAAAACGTTTGGATGAAATTGTATCAGGCAAAAAAACACTTACCACTGTATGAGCGTTGTCTATTACCTGCAATATGTCGGCGCAATAAACAGCAGAAGAATCGACCGACACAAACACCTTCAGTGAAGACTCTGCGTCTTTGAAGTGCGTTGCGTAACCGGTAAACTCAAAATCGTTGCGACCCGGATGCAGCTCATTGACGCTCACTGCTAAGCCACCCGGTGCCATGGGGTGCCACAGCGAAAAGACAGCTGTATAAAGTAATAAACCAGCACAGAGTATCTTAATCCAATTCTTCATTCCTTGCAATCCACAGATTCATCAGATGTTGCCATCATCTATTCTCGCCAAAGGTAGGGGAACAACACATATGACAACACAAAAGATAATACGTTCAACACCAATAATACCAACAGATTCAAACTGTTCTGAAACATCGAAACACCTTCGATTGCACCGGTTGAATGCCGGACAATCGTTATGAGCAGAGGCATAATGATCGGGAAGCCCAAAATAGCCACCAACCCTACACCTCCCTCCGATTTGAAAGCAATACCGGCTACAAACGTGAGTGCAAGTCCTAAACCCGTGCTCCCAAGCACCAACCCCAGCAAAAACTGCATCCAATCGACGGACTGAAGCATTTCAGTTCCGAAGAAGAGTATGAATAGCAATGCACTCAGAAGGTTCAAAACGGCAACAAAAACTGCATTGTAAATCGCTTTTGCTAAAATTATGAATCGGGGATGAGCGAGGGTGTAGAGGTGCAGCTGGGTGCCAGCCGATTCAGAAGCAAAGGTCTTTTGCATCGCGTTAAACGCTGTGAAAATGCCTGTAATCCAAAGCAATACGCCCCACGTTTTGGCCGACTCAATTCGCTGAAAACCAAGATAGCAAACAAATACTGACGCCAACACGTACAGCATTACTCCAGCCAACGCATGCTTCTGTCGCCACTCTATCAGCCACTCTTTTCGAAGCAATGCCAACAACGTATTCATGAGGCAAAAATACAACCCAACTTTTACACACCTCCTTTCTCATAACCTCCTGAAATCAAAAAAGTTGTTTGAAATTAATGTTACATTTTGTATCCTTGTGAAAGTGTATTTTGTAAAAATCGTAACGACCGATCAAAATAGTATGCTTCGAGCATGAACCTGCTCTCAAGTCGTCGGTAACAGATGCAATTCACGCCAAACCGTTTTTAAAAAAAACACAATGAATCAAATCAAAACATGGCTTGTTGCCCTGTGTGCAGTGCTGTTGAGTCAGTTTGCTTATGCACAAAAAGGAACTGAGGACCAACTGATCAAAGAGGCGGATGCCTATTTCGAGCAAGGCGCCTACCTCAAAGCATTCCCGTTGTACTCACAACTGGTTTCGCTTTATCCGAATCATGCAGAGTTCACCTTCAAATTTGGCGCATGCGCCATTTACGGCGACCCGGACAAGACAAAGGCAGTTCGCTATCTGAACGCTGCTATCAATAAGAGCGTCAACAACCCGGATGTGTATTTTTTCTTAGGTAAAGCCTATCATCTCAACTATCAGTTTAAGGATGCTATTACTGCCTACGAAAACTACGTGCGATATGCCGGAGACAAGGCCTTGCGCAGAGATCAGGCGCTGCGCCAAATAGAAACGTGTATCTATGGTGCAAACCTATTGTCCAACATCAAGGACATTACTGTAATCAGTAAAACCGAAACAGATAAGACGAACTTCTTCCGTTACTTCAACCTAGAAGCTATTGGTGGAAAAATTCTAACTATTCCGGATGAACTGAAAAGCAAAGAAGATTTGAAAAGTCCAAACCCCGGTGTAATTCATTATCCGGGCAATGGTACAACCATCTATTATAGCTCCTACGGTAAGGGCTCGGCAACGGGCAAAGACATTTACAAAGCTCAAGTCCTTGCCGACGGCACTTTTTCAGAACCCGAAAAACTGAAAGGTGGCGTCAACACGAAATACGACGAAGACTTCTGCTTCATGCACTCCGATGGAAAAACGCTATACTTCGCCTCCAAAGGCCATAACAGCATGGGCGGTTATGATATTTTCAAGTCTGCGTTCGATGCCGCAAGCGGAGAATTTGGTCCCGCAGTCAATCTCGATTTCGCAATCAACACCCCTGATGACGACATTTTTTATATTGCAGATTCATTGAATCAACGTGCCTATTTCGCCAGTGCACGCTCGAGCGACCAAGATCACCTCAATGTTTACAACGTATTGGTCGAAAGCACTCCTCTGCAGGTCGTTTATTTAAAAGGAACCTTCGTAAGTGAAATCGATCCTGAACAACATAAAGTAGGTATCAAAATAGTAGAACCGAACTCTCTTCGCGGAGTATGCGATGGTAATTCAAACAATGTTGGCGACTATATCGTCTATGTGCCAAAAGCAGGTCAATACACATTTAAGGTAGTTACCGAGAACAGCCCTACCATTCATGAAGTTTCTGTAAAAATTCCTTCCTTCGATAAGCCTGTGGCCCTGCGTCAGGATATGAGACTGATTAATGAAGGTGGTAAAGAGAAGATTCTTATCAATAACTACTTCGAAACACCGCTCAGCGAAGACCTCTCCGTGCTTGCTGCAGAAATGCTTCGCAAAAAATCGGCATTGGATGTAAATGCCAGTGAAATCCCAACGCTTTCTTCTACCAAGGCTGAAGTGCGCAAAGAAGATGAATTACGCACGTTCGAGCAGAACATGAATAACGCATCGATTGCCGCAGGATTTGAAGGCGGCACCGTTTCCGATATCGCCAACGAAATGAAAATGGAGCTGAGTGTAATTGAACGATTTATTCAGCAAAGCGACACGAAGCGCACGAATAGCTTGGTCTATGCGCGCAAGAAACAACAAGAAACAGAGGCGCTGTTATCGCAAGCTGAAGCAATACGAATCGCCCTGCCGGCTGAACTCGCTTCAGATGCTGACGTGGCAAATCTGCGCAAGCTGTTGGCCTTAACCGAACAGGCAACGGCAGCGCAATTAGAAGCTCAGGCAGCGGTTAACACTGCCCGCGCAATCGCCACATTCAAAGAAAGTGAAACCCAGCGAGCAAAATCATTACAAACCTCTATCAATTCGATTGAGCAAGCAGAAAAAGCTCAGAATTATGATGCTGTTGTGACTGCGCTGTCTGAGGAAAAGCAAAGAAGAACGGCTATTCGAAATGGCATAGACGGAGCCCCTCAGGAGCAAATGATTGCAAAAACCAAGTCATATGAAAGCATCCGTTCCGGTAATGAAATAAAACTGAACGAACTGAGGGAAAATGAGAAGAACCTGGAAAGACAAGCAAACAGACTGATAGAAGCATTAGCCCAATCGGGAATAAAAAAATCAGAGAAGGAGGCAACGCAAAATGAACTTACTGCGATAGAATCGGAACTAGCCGCTGCTCGCCGCGATGTGACCAATCAACAAACCGCCTTTGACCAATCGATAGATGCCGTCAATCAATCCTATGCCGATGCCAACTTCTTCAAAAAAGTAAACGAGGACTCGAGTGCGGGGCTAG
>JAURKF010000097.1 GCA_030831885.1 Flavobacteriales bacterium | reverse complement strand
TTGCCTCCGAAGCTTTTCTTGCTCATGTACATATCCATCGCATCCGACAGTCTGTTCATAGAGTTTTTCATGTTTTGCTTAGTAATGGAAACCGATTTGTTCATTTTAATGTTGAGCATGCGTCCTATACGCCAAGCGTCGATATCGGCTCCGATAAACGTGAAGCTCCACTTTTCTGTTGCCTCAAGGTCGTCGATGCGCCGAGCAATAGTTGGGAAATCATAGTACCGAGAGGCATTTTCCTCGCCGTCGGTCAATATGATGCAAACCACAGAGGCCTTATTAGCGTCAATCTCCGCCCCATGTGCCTCCTGTATGCGATCGACACTCGATCCTATGGCATCGAGTAAAGCAGTCATTCCATCCGGATCGATATCGCGTGAGCGCAGGTAGTTAAACCGGTGAATGGGTTGATCGACACGCGGGTGAAGCACTGTATTGCTAAAGGTGCAAAGCGAAACGACTACCTGTTGCTCGGGGTACTTTTTGACAATTTTCTTGATTTCATCCAAATGCTCGTTGTAAGCACTCAATGTTTTCAGCCAGCAACCAGCCATGGATGAGCTGTTGTCGAGGATGAATTGATAATAGGTTTTTGTGTTGTTGTTTGACATGGTATTAAAATTTTACGCAAATGTTCAGTCGGGAAACACCCCTGAAGTATGCATTTGCAACCTTGCAAGCGAGCTGGGCATTCATTCTCATTCCCATTCTCATTCTGTTTCTGTTTCTCATTCTCATTCTCTAAAATGCCAGAATGAGAAACAGAAGGAGAAACAGAAGGAGAGTGAGAAACAGAATGAGAAACAGAATGAGAGTGGGAGCGAGGTTAAACAGCCAATACCAAGTTCATAAAACAACCTACAGCAAATCCACCTTGCAACGCTTCATAGCCTTCCGTATGCGCGAATTGCTTTGATGTGCGCTAATCAATTCATTCAACTCCAGGTATTCCGGCAGTCGCTGCTTGACGACGACGAGCAAGGTTTCGATTAGGGAGATATCGCGCTTCGCCTTGGCTAATTCAATGCATCGTTTTACCCATGCATGCCTGACATTTTCGTCTTTTGAATAACGAACAAAATGAAATAAGATAACATCAAACAATCGAAGATCCATGCCTTGAGGGCGCAACCAATGCATCAAAATTTCATCCATTTGCAATTGTACTTCCCAGCACATGAGCGTAGATCTAACCGTATTCGCGAACTTCCCGATGTCCTCCACTTTTCGCAGATTATAATTGCGCATCGAACGAATGAATTTCTCTCCGTCAAGCCTCACAAACTTGCGCGGATAGTTCTGATTAAGACAACCGCCACAGGTGGTGCAATAGGGATTATAGCAACCCAACTGCCCTTCGGGTTCGGGAATATGAAGGAGCGTGTGAAAGGTAAGTAAACGATTGATTTGACCGAAGTTCTTGAATCTTTTCATGGGCTTCAAGATACGATTTGACCAAAGAAAAGTCAAGGTTTTGAAGCCATTTTTACTTCATTCCCTTAATCCTTTTTTCGACGTTTGAAAGGAATTAAACCGACTATATTTTTCAACACACCTCATGCACCAACATTTTTCCACATGTTAATTCTTTTCACTTTGAATATTATACATCCTGTCACTTGCCTCCATACGTTCGCTTCATGCAATGGGTTCAACTCAAACTATTCAAAGACTTCACTCTTTCCGAAGAGCGCGATGATATTCACACATCCGCGGCAGCGATGCTGCGCGACTTTATGGAGCAGATGGATTTGAGCAATATCAAACTAATGCTAAGTGAGGTCGATACACTTTCCGATCAGGAGAAGGATACCTTCTTCGGGAAGTTGCAAAATGCCTTCCTCTATATGCACATGTCGGGCAATTCTGTGCTAGAATCGGGAGAAGGCAAGTGCAACCGTTGTCATCCCAACGCGCTTGCCTTTACATTCCGCGGATTGAATATCCCCTGGCATATGAGCTTTCTGTTTCATGTAAAAGACAACAAAGTCGTCGATGTGCATGAGTGCATGTTGCTATGGAAGCAGTTCCCGGAATTGGAAAACTGCTATCAATTGTATTTAGATGAGCCAATGGGGTTTGTAACAAGCGCAGATGCGGATGAATCAATGGATGATCCGCCGTTTTAATATATCCCACCGCGGAGTCGAAGTGTATTATCGCATACAATCGTTGCGTGCCATTAAGTCAATATGAATCTGAGATTTTAGCGTATCAGTATAGCACTATGCTCTCCCATTGAAGAACGTGTTTCACTAAGCGACACATCTTTACACAAAAATGAGAAAGGGAGAAAGCCGTCGGCCTTCTCCCCTCTCACTGATGAGTTCACTCAATTACACTCCCCTGCTTCAACGTTGTGAACAGCTGCGCTTTGGCAACAAGCTTCTGCGCATTTTCTACAACGTCTGCAGCGCATGGCATGCTCTTCACATGCAAATACTCAAACCTCACAAACTCTTTCATACAAGGCGCTTTTACCCGCTCTGAGGGTGGAGTTTCTCACCTACGTCTTCGCCCATACGGCAATAACTTGGGTGCAATCGCGAAACATTTCAGCGTAATATTCTAATTACGCTTCCATGCCTCCGGCGAGGCGTCACTCACATGCTATCACGCTTGCCAAGCATCTTTCGATAGAGGTATTGTGCGTACTCATGGAAGTTTGTTTTTATTGTCTGTTGACAATGCAATGATGCGAAAACCGGAAGCCCCTGCACCATGAGATTTGATTCGATATGCGGTGATGCTCCTCAACGCTTCGATTGATAACGCTTATGCATATATCACCTTTACCTTTGCACACTATCATCACCATCGAACACCCTTATTGCTGTGCCATCACTCAACTGCACTCTTGCCCATAATTGGGAAATCTATGTTACTGCCCAACTATTTTTCGCCAAACAAGAAAATCGATTCAAGAGTTTAGGCAATGCGATATTCCTTCGATTGAAGTTGGCATTTTGAGTTTTGTGTTTTACCTCAGAGAAGCTAAGGGAAGCATCCAATCTTTGCGTCAATCGGCGACTCTGCGGACAGGATGAACCTCTCATCGAATGAGCGTTACACTCCCCCACCGCTCATATACTTGTCCGTCCATGCCGGTTGCGGCAATCCTGTAATCATAGACACCGTCGGGGTAACTATAGCCTATATCGCTAAAACCTTTCCAACCGGGAAAGATGGAATTTGTTTGAAAAACCAGCTCACCCCAGCGATTGTAGATCAGCATTTCGAAGGTGGAGAGATTCTCAGCCTCCACGGTAAATAAATCATTGAATCCGTCGAAGTTCGGAGTAAAGCAACTCGGTATAATGAGATGCGATTCATTAGGCTGCAGTGTAAGTGTAAGCATGTCCGTGGCCTCACAACCACCTACGCTGACGGCCGAAACGAAAATGGAATACTGACCTGCTTCGGTGAATAGATGATCAAATGTTTCGTTGTTGGAAATAAGGGCATCGTCCAACACCCACTCATAAGTAACCACCTCGTTCGTTGCCTCGAGTGAAAACGAAGTCGACCAGGGCGCAAAATCGGAGATTGAAAAGGGTGATATTTCGATAGTAAAAGGAACACCAAAAACATCCCACGTGCAACTCGAGTTGTTGAACGAGGTAGATTGCCAGCACTCCAGGCTCGGTTGCTCCGGTTGTGTTCCCGTGACCTCCCAACTGCATGTGAGAGTGCTGAATGTAACCGTTTCATAGCACGCCGTGGTGGGTGCAACAGGCTGTGTGCCGAACACATCCCAAGAGCATGTGGTGGTGTTGAATACAACGGTTTCATAACAAGCAACAATCGGTTCTTGAGGTTGTATGCCGATGTTCTCCCAGCTGCACAGGGAGGTATTGAAGTTAAAATCATCCCAGCAATTCGTTGGCGTCGGCTCGGGAGTGGCAGGGATTAAATCCCATGCGCATATTGTATTGTTGAATACCGCTGTGAGGCCACACGCCAAGTTGGTAGGTTGAATCGGCTGCGAGCCGATGTTGTCCCACTGACACGTTGCCGTGTTAAAGACAAACACATCCCAACAATTCGTCGATGCAGGTTGCGCAATTTGCGAACCTTGATTCACCCATGCACACAGCGTTGCATCGAACTGATAATTGTCCCAGCAATTCACGTTGGGCGGTTGCACAGGTTGCGCACCTATGTTCACCCATTGGCATAGCGTTCCATCCAGTTGATAATCGTCCCAGCAGTTCATCGCGGTTGGCTGCGTTGGCTGCGTTCCGCTGATATCCCAAGAACAGGTAGTCGTATTGAAAGAAGTCGATTGCCAGCATTCCAGCACAGGTGGCAGCGGCTGCGTGCCGGTTATTTCGCAAGTGCCGGTCGTACTATTATAGGTCTGCGTTTCCCAGCATTGAAGCACAGGCGGTGTGTTAAATCCCGGTGTGGACAAGGAAACGTCGTCAATGAAAAGGAACTCATCATCGCGGTTTAGGTTAATCTGAAGCTGAAACGAAAAACTCGTTACACACGGCGGAATGGAATAAGTATAGTCGGTGCTATGAATATCGAGTGTGGTATTGTTCGACCCGATTAAAACTACCAGAGCAGGTTGAGTAACACCGTTAAATATCGGTGTGAAAATGAGGTCCTCACCGGCATCAAAACCGGTACCTCCGCACTCGGGAAATCGATTGCCGTAGTTGAACGTCAACTCGCGCGTGAAATTCGTGGAGGTGCTGATGTCAACCTCTGAAAACGTTAGCATGTTCGTTATCGACGCCCCATTGCCCGAACCACCGCTGAGGCAACTTCCGCCACCCGACATTCCGCCCATCACGATCGATTGCGTTCCGCTCGTATAATTGGCTGCAGACAGGGCTTCGGCTTGACCAATAGACGATGCACCCGAGGCAGTGTAAGACCACGTATCACCAAGCTCAGCCCCTTGAAATGCAACGACCGTTTGGCCTTCCAGCGAGGCAAAACAAGATGCAAACATCCAGCACAACCAAACAACCCGCATTGAGTACATGAGTGGTGGCAAAGGTAGGTTCTTCTAATCCCCGTCGTAATCGAATTAACCGCAAAGATTTCTATGGTATAAGTCAATTGTTATCTTCAAAACTCCTCCCCTCCGCCTAACTCATTCTGATTGTATTTCTCATTCTTAGTTCTTTTTTAGAAACAGAAAGACAAACAGAAACAAAATGAGACGAATCAGATTTTAAAATTCAAGTAATTAGAAAAAATCCCGACAATTTGAGTCACACCTCTTGACAAATAAAAATAGTGCTGTATGTTTGCAACGCATTTCGAGCTCTTGAGTGAGCACCAACCGAGTGGCGACACACCACGGTGGTAAAATGATGCGGGCGAGGCCAAAATAAACGGACATCTTCCCACCCATTTTTCGGCAATGCAAATGAACGTGTAACTAACACCCCATTTGTAATGTCTTATATTTTCACTTCAGAATCGGTGTCAGAAGGACACCCCGACAAGGTAGCGGATCAAATCTCAGATGCTATTCTGGATGCCTACCTCGAACAAGACCCCAATGCCAAAGTAGCGTGCGAGGTGCTCATCACCGCCGGCCTTTGCGTCATCGCCGGTGAGATTACTTCACATGCTTCGGTCGATGCTATATCGATTGCGCGCCAAGTGCTCAAGCGCATTGGCTACGACGACGATGCTGTCGGATTCAACCTGCACAAGGCGGAGTTCCGAAACGCATTGCACCAACAGAGTCCGGAAATAAATGCTAGCGTGGCTGATGGCGGCGCGGGCGACCAAGGCCTCATGTTTGGCTATGCGTGCAACGAAACTCAGGAGCTCCTGCCCTTGCCTATTGCGCTATCCCACCGCATAATTGACCGCCTGCAAACGTTGCGTCACACTGGTACGCTTCCTTGGCTTCGCCCCGATGCGAAAGCGCAAGTGAGCGTGCTTTACGAAGCGCCCTGCAAACCAATCGCTGTTGACACGATTGTGATTTCTACACAACACACACCCGACATCTTGCAACATGAAATTCGGGAGACCTTGCTGCGCGAAGTAGTGCACCCTATTCTACTTGAGTATAACATTCGGCACTCGGGTCAGTTGCTGGTGAACCCCTCGGGAAGCTTCGTCATAGGCGGTCCACATGGCGACACCGGCCTTACCGGACGCAAGATTATCGCCGACACTTACGGAGGGCGCTGTCCGCATGGAGGAGGTGCATTTTCAGGCAAAGATCCCAGCAAGGTCGATCGCAGTGCAGCTTATGCAGCACGACACATCGCTAAGCATTTGCTCGAAGCCGCTCAGATTCAAGAGTGCACCGTGCAGGTGTCGTATGCGATTGGTGTGGCTGAGCCTACTTCGGTATATATCGATTGCGCTTCGGACAATCGATTTACGCAAGAGCAGCTGGAGCAAACTGTTCGTAAGCATTTCGACCTCACACCCAACGGCATCATTCGAACATTGGAATTGAAGCGCCCAATCTACAGTTCCACGGCCTCCGGCGGACACTTTGGAAAGCGGGAACTGCCATGGGAGCGCATTGACACCGAATTAGTAAAGTCAATTCAATCCACCCTATTCAACTAAATCCTTCATACAATTCCGGTCATTGTAAATAGACTACAATGGCGGGTATTTGCTTTGAATCAAAACAATATAATCCATGAAAAATATAACATTCAAGGTCGGTGATGAGATCATCTGCATT
>JAURKF010000096.1 GCA_030831885.1 Flavobacteriales bacterium | reverse complement strand
CATCTGCTAACTCCAGTTCCTGAATGGTTTCCTCCTCTTCTTCTTCTTCCTCTGTTTCTGTTTCTGTTTCTGTTTCTGAATCAAAGGTTATTTCATTTTCCTGCCAGGGTGCTTCCGGCTCTTCAACCGGAACATTTACTTCGATAGTTGTTTCGGTTGGCTGAGATATTTCGTTGCGCACCGCCGTGGGAGCCGCCGCTGCAATGGGTTTAGACTCTTCCTCATCTTCTTCCTCATCTTTTGGATTTGGTTTCAGTAGATCGGCCCACCACTCGCTGAATCTAGCCCATGCGGCTTCCACGTGATGATTGAAGTTGAAAATAAGAAATGCACCTATCGTAAAGAGCAGGAGCATCAGTGTGCCCCACCATCCCAACGTAAACGTGCACCACAAGGTGGCGATGTGGCCGTAGCCGCCCACGAGGTTGGGGTTACAGCTGATTTCGATTGTGCGGTCAAGCCCTTCCACCCGATGGTGAAACATAAATCCGATGGCCAGCGGGAAAAAGAGCATGGCGAGTGCAGAGAGGCGTATAGTTTTCCAGAATGGCAGCAAATCGCGAACCCACCAAACGCGCCAGCCCACCACAAAAATGATGAGGGGCAGGAATAGCGCTCCGAGCCCGAAGTATTTGTTCATGAAAAACCAGGCAACATGCGCCCCAATTTTTCCCATCCAGTTGTTGTAGTGTTCATTGGGATGCAGTTGGTCGTCATATTGCCCCAATACCAGGCGCTGATCGTGTTCGCCGTTGAACAGGAAGGAAACGCAAGCAAGCAATGTAAAAACGCTGAAGAGGACGATGAAAACTCCCAAGATTTTTTTAACCCTGGGATCGCTCATGAATGCCATGAAGCGCGCCCATTTGCCATTACCGGCGGGCTTGCTCTTTCGCTTATTTTCTGCCGGTGCCGCTGCCGGTTCGTTTTCTTCTGTGTTTTTTGGAGTGTTTCTGGCCACGGTTCTAATGCAGTAGATAGGAATTCCAGTGCGATCGAGCGCAGATGGGTGAATCCTCAAAGCTAGTTAGCAGGATTTGCTAGATTCCTACAATGAAGGGGTGATTTTCAACAAGGGATTGTGGGGAGTATGCCCAAGAAAAGCCCAATGGATTGTGGGGGCTAAGTCGTTGAAAAACAATCTATGCGTGTTTTTTCGAAATCCATTTGGGTATAGTAGGCAATGTGTTTTCAAAAAAAACATCCCATTTTTGCTTGTTAACAGGAAAAAGCAACGTACATTCGCGGCCCCATTCAAGATTTTAAGACAATGGCAAAGAAAGGAAACCGAGTTCAAGTGATAATGGAATGCACCGAGCATAAAGAGTCGGGTATGCCAGGCACTAGCCGCTATATCACCACCAAGAATCGTAAAAACACTCCGGATCGATTGGAAAAGAAAAAGTACAATCCGATTCTGAAGAAAATGACTGTTCACAAAGAAATTAAATAAGATAGGCCATGGCAAAGAAGGTAGTTGCAACCCTGCAAACCGGTAGTGGTAAGAACCACACCAAGGTGATTAAAATGGTGAAGTCGCCAAAATCAGGCGCTTACACGTTTAAGGAAGAAATCGTACACAACGACAATGTTCAGTCTTGGTTCACCAAGAGCTGATTCTTGTTTCGTCAATGCATAGAAAGACTTTTCTCTTCCGGGGAAAGTCTTTTTTGTTTTACCCCATTCGTCCGCTATGAATTTTTTTAAACGTCTGTTTTCATCTGAAAAGAAGGAAAGCCTCAATCAGGGCTTGGAAAAAACACGTACCGGTTTCTTCTCGAAGCTTGCTAAGATTATTGTCGGCAAGAGCCAAGTGGATGATGAAGTACTCGACAATTTAGAGGAAATGCTCATCAGCAGTGATGTGGGTGTGGAAACAACCTTGAAAATTATACGCAGTATTGAAGAGCGAGTGAAGCGAGACAAGTTCATGAACACTTCCGAGCTTAATGGTATCCTGAGAGAAGAAATTTCGGCCTTATTGAAAGGTCATGAAGGTGAAGATGGTGAGGAGGTATTTGTTCCCAAGGTAAATGGTCCGTATGTGGTGATGGTCGTAGGCGTGAATGGTGTGGGAAAGACGACAACCATTGGGAAATTGGCCAATCAACTTAAAAGCCAGGGTAAAAAAGTGATGCTGGGTGCTGCGGATACCTTCCGCGCAGCTGCAGTGGATCAACTCAAGGTTTGGGGTGAGCGTGCCGGAGTGCCTATCGTGGCGCAGGGCATGGGCGCTGATCCTGCCAGTGTTGCATTCGATACCTTGCAAAGTGCCGTAGCGCAGCAAATGGACGTAGTGCTCATTGATACGGCAGGCCGCTTACACAACAAAGTAGGACTCATGAATGAGCTGTCAAAAATTAAACGGGTAATGCAGAAAGTAACGCCCGACGCACCACACGAGGTGCTGTTGGTACTCGATGGATCGACGGGTCAGAACGCATTTGAACAGGCCAAACAATTTACCGCAGCAACAGAAGTTAGTGCCCTGGCTATTACTAAAATAGACGGCACGGCCAAAGGTGGTGTCGTTATTGGTATCAGCGATCAGTTCTGTATACCTGTAAAGTACATTGGAGTAGGTGAAAAAATAGACGACCTGCAGGTTTTTAATCGATTCGAGTTTGTGGATTCTCTCTTTAAGTCGGCCGAGGAACAGAATTCCTAAGGACGCAAAATCTGAATTTCCATATCGATCATTTCCTGAAAAGATTCGGCTGCATCTATTAAGAATTCATCGTCTTCCTCAATGTGCCATCCAATGCTCCAGTCTTGCCCTGAATCAATGCCCTTTTTGATGCGCTGCATTACCATAAGAATTCCCTTCATGCTCGCCGAGTTGAAATAGGGGAGATGAAATTGAAATTCTACTTTTTTCTGAAGACGATGTTCATTCAGATTAATCCACTGAATAATAGAATCGAAAAATTCGATTGCATTCACCAGCGTTGAGATTCCCTCAATTCTAAAGATATTTTTTTCACTATCAAAGACTAGCGATGGACTGCTCTTAGTTGTATTGCATATGGTTTCAATCATTCTGAGTTAATTTTTACAACTGCGTTTCGATGCGGCTTTTGCATACAAACGTACGATTAGATTGCTCTTGAATTTGAGTATCTAATGAAAGAACTCCTTTTCTCAGAATTTGTAATAGACCTAATCCTGCCCCTCCCTTCGGGCCTAAGTGCTCACTATTTATTTGTTTTTGAAATGCTTCCTTTCGCTCATCAATGTTCATTTGCTGTAATCGTTGAGTGTGGCTCAGCAGGCGAATAGCATCGCTTTCCTCTGCTTCATTTTCCAGCTCGAATGTGAGTCGGTCTTTTTCAATGGTCCAGGTGAATGAAACCCTGTTATCCAGACTATACCTCATTCCATTATCGAGAAGCTCTATGGCGAAGCTGCACATTTTCCGAATGTCCTTCCTAGGACCTAGGTTACGGTTGAGCACACCTGAAAGCAGATCAACAAAATCTACGATTCCTCCCTCGTCGATTTTCCCATAATAACGTAGTGCATTGTCTATCATAATCGTTGTGTTTTTAATATGTTTCCCTTCGAAATCTTTTTCCGGAGGCTCATTTATGGTCGTTCTACGGCGATAATATCGAAAGGTTACTTTTTGATTGACAACACAACCAATTCCCTTGTTTCTTTGCAGCCTCGATGAAAACAAAAACACTCCAAAAGAATAAGGTGAACGTAGTAACGCTCGGCTGCGCCAAAAACATCTTCGATAGCGAAGTGATGATGGCTCAGCTGAAGGCCAATTCTTTTCAGGTTGAGCATGAGTCGGAACAACAGGATGCCGAAATTGTAATTGTCAATACTTGTGGCTTCATCGATAATGCTAAGGAGGAGAGTATCAATACCATCCTGGCCTGGGCGCGAGAGAAAGAAAAGGGAAACGTCCATAAGTTATACGTTACGGGTTGTTTGTCGGAACGCTATAAGCCGGAATTGGAAAAGGACATTCCCGAAGTGGACGCATTTTTCGGTACCCGCGAACTTCCCCGCCTACTGAAAACGCTCAAGGCCGACTATAAACACGAACTTGTAGGCGAGCGTCTGCTGACAACGCCTGCCCACTACGCGTACTTTAAAATTTCCGAGGGCTGCGATCGGCCTTGCTCCTTTTGCGCCATACCCTTGATGCGCGGTAAACATGTGAGCACACCTGCAGAGCAATTGGTTGAAAGTGCTAAAAAACTCGCTGCCTCGGGAACCAAGGAACTTATTCTCATAGCCCAGGATTTGACCTACTATGGTCTTGATCTTTACAAGCAGCGCAATCTGGCCGATTTGATACGGCGACTGAGTGATGTGGAGGGAATTGACTGGATTCGCCTGCAATACGCCTTCCCTTCGGGCTTCCCCATGGATGTGCTCGATGTAATGAATGAACGCAGCAACGTGTGCAAATACCTCGATATGCCCCTACAGCATGGTACCACCAAGATGCTTCAGGCGATGCGTCGCGGTATCACACGCGAAAAGACAGATGCACTCATCGCAGAAATACGAAATAGAGTACCTGACATTGCCTTGCGAACTACACTAATTGCAGGCTTCCCCGGTGAAACTCAGGCCGATTTCGAAGAGATGCTGCAATGGGTAGAGCAAACCCGCTTCGATCGTCTTGGAATCTTCACCTATTCTCATGAAGAGAATACGCATGCGTATGGAATGAAGGATGATGTTCCTGCGAAGACCAAACGCAAGCGTGCCGATGCGGTTATGGAAGCCCAGTCGCATATATCCTATGAATTGAATCAGCGATTTGTAGGCCGCGACATGAAGGTATTGATTGACCGTGTGGAGGGTGATAGCTACATTGGGCGCACGCAATACGATTCACCCGAGGTTGACAATGAGGTCATTATTCCGACTGCTTCCGGCTATTTGCGCGTGGGTGATTTTGCTGATGTGCGCATTCATTCTGCTGAACATTATGATCTTCATGCGCTGCCGATTAACCTTGCTTGAGCAATTGGACGTACAGCGTTGCCGGATAGGCATAGATGCACGCACAGCAGTGCCGAATGGGGAAAAGCGGACGCACAGCAGTGCCGTATGGGGAAAAGCGGACGCACAGCAGTGCCGAATGGGGAAATGCGGACGCTCAGCAGTACCGAATGGGGAAAATTGGACGCACAGCAGTGCGTCACTACTTCACTAATCACTACTTCACTATTCACTAATCATATGAACTTCACAATCGGATCTAAAATCTCACACCCTACCTATGGCGAAGGCGTCGTATTCGGAATGGACGACTACAAATACCGCATCTTTTTCCGCGAGCATGGCGAAAAGGAATTGGGTAAGGCGTACGACGGTTTTCAATTGCTTGAGTCGGGCCAGGTCGTTGCATCGGCTGTAGAACTGGAAGATGTAGTAGATGCCGTGAAGAACGTGTTTGACATGTATTATGAGGTAACGGATATTGTGTCGCTGGCCGACAAATGGGATGGTGGTAT
>JAURKF010000095.1 GCA_030831885.1 Flavobacteriales bacterium | reverse complement strand
TGGCTTGGGTTGGCTAAACTGCTGCTATTGCTTGCGCCACTTGCCGGGTTGTCGAAGTCCCAAGAGTAGGTGCAGCCTGCGCAACCGGTTGTTGTATTCACGAAGTTCACAGCCGTTCCGGCGCACGCGCTGTTGGGGCCAAAAGTAAAAGACGCATTCGGAGAAGGTAAAACAGTTACAACAATTTCATCATCTTCGTTGTTGCATCCCCCACCGCTCAGTTGGACCGTATAGGTAGTGGTTTGGTTGGGAGTAGCCGTAGGATCCGCAATCTGACTATTGTTTAGACTTCCCGCATTATTCCAGGAATACGTTACACCATTACCGGCATTCACTGCAGTGGGATTCCCACCCAATTGCACGCTCTCACCCTGGCAGATAGTTACATCATCCCCGGCATCAGCGCTACATTGACCATACGAAGTCTGCGAAATGACCGCGCAAGAAAGAATAAGCAACAGTCGCCGAGTCGAACGACTCGCAAAATGAAGCAAAATTCTGATAATCATAGATCGCACGATAGACAATGGTTCGATCTTTTTAGTTGCATCATTTTGAAACAAATCATCCCTATTAATGCGGCTAAGATATCTACCGCTGATCAAAGAAGGAAAAAATCGTTCACATGAAAAGCCATGGCACTTGTGATGTAGCCATTCCATTGATTTGGTTCTATTTCCGAATGAGCGCTCATGCAATAAAAAGGGATATGTGAAATTTACATATTCCTTATTCAAATATGCTTTCGGTATGGTATTACATCAAAGAAATACAATCCGCAAGTTGCTATGTTAATTCGAAACACCGCAAACCCTACTTTACCAATGAGTTGCCTATAAAAACTAAGCGATGAATCAAGGATAATTACAAATTAAACCACCAAACTAGGGTCGAAGTGAAGGTCAATATAATAAAACGATTCGCTTTGGCTCATGCAGAAACAAATTCGCTGAGTATTTCGCGCGAAAGAAATCCAAGCTACAATAACGTGAATCTTGCAGTGAAGGAAGGTGAGCAAACTTCACTTATTTCATTCGTAAAAAAAGAAGAAGGCGGAAAGCAGGTTTAAATATCCCACTTTCCGCCTTAGTATTTTTTTGAAAGCTATTTGAAGCCTTGCGATTACATCTTCACATTATCTTTTAGGATAAAGCCCTCTTTACCCCCTAACAATTTTATTTTTACAAAGTCACCATTGTCACCTAGCAGCTCAAACTCAGTGTCGCCGGGAACCTTGCTAACCACAGACGCACCCTTATCAGGGCCGGCATATACTTCATAGCGATCCGACTTTCCGCCACGTGTCTTCACAGCCTTGGCTGATGCCGAATGTGCATTACCTGCAAGTTCATTTACAGGAAGTGTCACCCCAATGGATGCCAGCACTGCCACTTCATCCAATTTCTTCTGTCCGAAAGCCAATTCCTTACCGTACTCTTCACGGTCGATTTCGGCAGCTTGCTTATAATACTCGACTGCCTTTTCGAAATTTCCATAAGTAAGGTAAATGTGCGCGATGTTGCACAATGCCTCAGCACAGTAAGGATCTGCCTCAACGATACTCTTATAAATAGTGAATGCACCTTCGAAATCCTTCTGTTCCTCCAACAGTTCCATCGCCTTCTTTGCTTGAGCTGAATGCTCCTTCACTTTAACCTTGCGGTAGTCTGGCTTAATTTGCTCAAAAACAGGACATACGTAATCTGCAGTTAGTTTAACTAAGGCATCAAAAGCTTCATCTACCAAGATATTCGTAGCCTTCATACTGGACCAATTACCGGACTTAGGATCATAGGTCGAAGCAGATTCGCGGGTTGCATCCTTCGAGAATATCGCTAATACCTGACCTGTAGTGACAGAAACTATTTTGATAGATATGGTAGCACGCACCTTACGAACTCTGCGAGTGTTGTTGTTCTCATAGCTCTCTACCCAATTCGTGCTTCCCGAAATAATGGCATCAATGCCGAGTACTTTACCTACAGCGGCTGCTTGTGTATCATCGATAACACCCGACATACCCAGTTTCTGTTCGCTCAGAATACGCTCCATCTCAGTACGCTCGGCAAACGAGAATATAGACGTCTTGACGCCCTTTTGAAAGGTTTCGCCATCTTCAACCTTAAACAGGCCTACGCTCACCTTATCAATTCCTCTTTCATCTTGCATCCAAGCTTGAATAAGTTGATCGGTAGTTTTCTTTCCGCGACCATCGTAAGATTCATAATAATTTTTGTTGTTCTCTTCAGCAAAATCAAGGAGAGCCACGCGCTTTACGCCAACAAGGGGTTTCTCAGGGGCTTTTACAAGAAAATAAGGTTTTTGCGCTTGGGCAAAGGCTACTATAAGTGATAAGCATGCCGTAAAAAATAATTTCATGGATTATGTGATTTGGTTGTTTTATTCCGTCGCAAAAGTATAGCTCAGGGTTGCAGCCGACTAAAATTATTCATTCAATAGTGGTTTTTTAACCTTTCGTTTCGTTGCTAAATTACTTTGCCACAAATTGAAAACGATGGATTTAGCGGATATTATTGAATTTCAAGCTTCACCACAGATGATTTCGCGCATCTACGAATTAAGCTTTCCCAAATCATTTGAAGAGGGCGACATAATCGTGCATGAAAACGCGCACATCCGATCTATACCCATAGTCACATCAGGCAGCATCCGTGTCATGCGTTCTGAGGGAGACGAAAAAGAAATACTTCTGTATTACATCAAAGCAGGCGAAAGTTGTATCATGTCGTTTCTGGGGGGTATGCACAACGATACCAGCAAAGTGAAAGCAATTGCAGAGGAGACAACCGATATACTTTTCATTCAAGTGAACAAAGTAAAAGACCTTATTCGCGAGTTTCCGGAATGGCTCGATTATATCTTCCGATTGTATCATCAACGATTCGAAGAGCTGCTCGAGGTGGTCAATGCAGTTGCTTTCAAAAAAATGGATGAAAGGCTTCTGCTCTTTCTCGAAAAAAAAGCAGACGTTTCTCAGTCTAAAGTGCTTGCTGTTACGCATGAACAACTGGCTGCAGAACTGGGAACCGCCCGTGTAGTAGTCTCTCGCCTGCTCAAACAGATGGAAACAGAAGGACTGGTTAAACTGGGAAGAAACAAAATCGTTCTATTGTAACAAATGTCACTTCATAAGTTGATGTATTAGCTCAAGTTTGCTTCTTCAAGATTTTCACATGAGAACAAATATGGGGGCCGTAGATCGCATCATTCGCCTGACACTTGCCGCAATTATTGCAACACTATTCTTTACTGAAACAGTATCAGGAACACTCGGAATCGTTCTTATGGCGGTGGCTGTTGTATTTGTGCTAACGAGCGTCATCCGCTTCTGCCCACTCTATTTGCCCTTTGGCATCAGTACATGCTCTAAAAAGTAATAATCCATGGCTCAAACATTTAAGGAAATTATACAAAGCGAAACACCCACTTTAGTGGACTTTTTCGCTGAATGGTGCGGACCGTGTAAAACCATGGCTCCCATATTGGATGAATTGAAAAATCAGCTTGGAGATTCGGCTAAGATTATCAAAGTTGACGTTGATAAAAACCAACAGGCAGCCGGAGCATTTCAAATTCGAGGCGTTCCGACACTTTTGTTATTCAAACAGGGAAAAGTAGTTTGGCGTCAATCGGGGGTAGTACCCGCTTTTGAACTCAAGCAAATTATCGAGCGATATCGCTGATTAACTCATGCGCACACGCGGATCAATCCAGGCATAGAGCAAGTCCACCAAGATGTTGATAATTACAAATGCGGCAGAGATGACAATAACTCCGCCCATAACCACAGGCATATCCTGATTCTCTATTGCCGTAAACATTTGCTGTCCCAGCCCCTTCCAGCCAAAAACAAACTCGACGAAGATCGCCCCTGCTAGTAATGAAGCAAACCATCCACTTACTGCCGTAATCACTGGATTAAGCGCATTCCGAAGGGCATGTCGGAAAATCACTTCCCACTCGGATAACCCCTTTGCTCGGGCTGTTCGGATATAATCTTGCTGTAATACATCCAGTAGCGAACTGCGAGTTAGTTGCACAATGACACTCAGCGGTCGAATCATCAACGTAATAACAGGTAAAATCAAATTCTTCAAATCCAAAAATTCGCCCTTCCAAACATCGACACTATAAAGACTTCCTGTCATATTCAATCCGGTGCCGGGGAGAGTAACCAGCGTTGCATCCAAATGAAAAGCATCCACAAAAAATGCAATGAATACAACACAGGGAACAAGCCAAATAAGCCGATATTTTTTTCGCTGATAAACAACAACCGATACCACCAGCGAGACCAAGAGGAGCCCCCCCCCTACAGATATCACAAACGCTTCACGCCACACCACTGCACCCAACCAAGCAACCAGAATGGCAACGAAAAAGGACGGACCTGCCATACCCAATGCCGATACAAAAAGAATCAAGCGATCATAAAAGCCGTCCTTCTTCAAGGCAGCTACGATACCCATCAGCAAACCGATGATTAAAGCAATACCTATGGATACCATGGCAAGTACGATCGTTCCAGGCATTACTTCAGCAAGTATGCTCGAAACACTTTTGTCAGATAAGAACGAACGCTTGAGATAAGGAATTTTCACATAGGGAGCTTTGCCATGACCTGCAAACCAAATGCGCACACCGATATACTCTGTATGATCAAAAAACACGCGCGACAATGAATCACTGCTGTGAACGGATATTGGCGAGAGGTCATTGAGATAAAGCATATAGCGCGGGCCAACAGCCAAATCCAAATCAAGCTTTCGACGCATATTGACGATCACCTCCTGTGAAGCGTTTTCTCCCACCAAATTGCGAACCGGGTCGCCAGGTGCCAGATTAAATAAAAAAAACACCACCGTGACCACGCCCCAAAGCACAAGGAGACCATACCCCAACTTACGAAGGACATAAGTTATCATGCGCTCACATTGTTGGCATGTCCGAGTTGAATAAGTGCAAAAACCGCATAATTGAGAATATCGCGATAGCCGCTGTCGATGCCTTCACTAACCAAGGTTTTTCCCTGATTATCTTCAATTTGCTTGATGCGCAACAATTTCATCAGTATCAAATCAGTGAATGAAGACACGCGCATATCCCGCCATGCCTCGCCATAGTCGTGATTTTTATTCAGCATGAGTGATTTGGTGATGTCCACTTGCTCATCATAGCGCGCTATTGCCTCTTCAGCTGCAAGCTCTGTAGAAGTTGTGTCCGGCAATTGCATTTGAATCAACGCCATCACAGCATAGTTGATAATACCAACGAACTCATCATCGATGGCCTCCCCTACCTTGCTTTGTCCCTTCTCTTCGAGAGTTCTGATGCGCTGAGCCTTGATGAAAATCTGATCGGTCAAACTAGGCGTGCGCAGAATTCGCCAGGCTGTTCCATAATCGCGGGTTTTCTTAACGAAGAGTTCGCGACATTGAATTATCACCTGATCAAATTGGCTGGCGGTATGTTGTAAAGACTCATCCATATTTGTGCGCAAATTTGCACAATCGAGCGCTTCCAACATTGCAGAGCATGAACTCAGAATCTTCATTTTATGAACTAACCTACCCCGGCGGGAAGCTTTCGCTGGAAAAACCGCGTATCATGGGGATTCTGAATGTTACTCCCGACTCTTTTCATGCAGAAAGTCGTATTCTTCAGAAGGATGAGTTGCTTCAGCGCGCCGGTAGTATGATTGATGACGGAGCCGACATTCTCGATTTTGGTGGACAAAGCACTCGGCCGGGGGCAGAGCGAATTGATGCGCAAACGGAAATTCATCGCGTTATTCCGGCCATTGAATCGGTGCGCGCTGCATTTCCCACCATCTGCATTTCGATAGATACCTTTTATAGCGAAGTTGCAGGAACCGCATGCAATGCTGGAGCAAACATTATTAATGACATCAGTGGTGGATCCATCGACTCCAACATGTATTCAACCGCTGCTCACTGTCGCGTTCCCTATATACTCACGCACATTCAGGGAGAACCGCAGACCATGCAAAACAACCCACAGTATATCGATGTTGTTGCTGAGGTTCTTAATTACTTCAATGAAAAAACCGCAATTTTGAATGCTGCCGGAGTTGACCAAATCATACTCGACCCAGGATTCGGATTCGGAAAAACCATGCATCACAACCTGTGTTTGCTAAAAAACCTTCACCTATTTGGCGCGTTGAACCACCCTGTTTTGGTAGGTATTAGCAGAAAGAAAACACTGCAGCAGCTGGTGAATGGTGATTCAACACAAACTTTGAACGCAACAACTGTAGCCAACACTATTGCCCTCATGCATGGCGCATCCATCATTCGCGTGCATGATGTTCGCGAAGCGAAAGAGGCTGTATTGATTGTGAATGCCCTAAACAAGGCATAAAAAAAGGCTGCCGGAGCAGCCAATAAATACATATGTGGTTAGAAAATTAGTTCGCAGAAAATTGCCTTTTGATGAAAACAGGCGACATCTATTCAGTGCAACAATTCAAAGAGATTACAGCTGAATGAACACACCCAAGGTCAGCAAGCCAAGAAAAATGATAATCAAGCGTTGTAATACTTCGTGGGTCCAGTCTTGAGTCGAGTTCATGATTGCTAGTGTTATGGGTTGTTTTAATTTTTAGTGTTGAACGAGGCTACATCCAAAAGGTTTCATTTGCCGGTATTTTTTTTAAGGAGTCAAAAACAACCATGCAGACAGCATGAATGCTGATAAGAGAATGAGACGCTTTACTCTATCGGAAATAAGAAGTGTGTCCATTGCTGTTGTGTTTACCTTGTTATGCAAAGGGTATTACGTGCAATCGAAAAGAAGGTTTCAGAAAAAGGCCTTATATCTGTTGAGTCCGTGACTGCAGTGTATTCGAAAGCAGTGTAACAATCGTCATAGGGCCTACACCGCCAGGGACAGGGGTTATAAAACTGCATTTGGGAGCCACTGAGGAATATTCGACGTCTCCGGCAAGGCGAAATCCCGATTTCTTGGATTCGTCGGGCACACGCGTTATACCAACATCTATGACGACAGCCCCATCCTTTACCATATTGCCCTTTAAGAACTCAGGTCTTCCGAGAGCTGCCACAATGATATCAGCACTTCTGCATATATCCTCCAAGCCTTTCGTCTTGCTATGTGTAATTGTAACTGTGCAATTGCCAGGCGATGTATTGCGCTGCAGCAGTATTGCCATTGC